>NZ_BAAAZH010000011.1:0-36361 GCF_039536805.1 Nocardioides fonticola
GACATCCTTCCAGCGAGGAGCGATCCTCACAGGTCAGGCGTCAACCAAACTCGGGGCAGTCCCCACCGCGACCACGTCGGTCGGCCCACCCCGCGGCCGTGCCTAGACCAGCGTCTCCGACTCCTCAGGGAGCGATCCGGCACGCCGATGGTCCCGGGACAAGTGTCCTGGACTGACGTCCCTGCGCGGGCCGGTCGTGACTTGGAGGAGTCCGATGAGAGCACCTGCCCTGCTGGCGCTCGTTGCACCCGGTGTCCCTGCCGTCCCCGCGTTGCGGCGGACGGCGGAGGTGGCATTGAGTCCGGCGGCGGCCGTCGTGCGACGGCTGCGCCTCACCCTGCGCCTGGTGGTGCTGGCCGCGGTGCTGCTGGTGCCGACCGTCGTGCTGGGCCAGGCGTTCGTGTCGACGTCGAACGGCCAGATCCACTTCGCGCAGGACGAGCAGGCCGGCGTCGAGGTGGTGCGACCCGCCCTCGTCGCCCTGGCCGCCGTCGCCGGCGGGGAGTCGGTCGACCTCGAGCCGCTGCGACGCGCCGTCGAGGCGCACCCCGACCTGGAGTTGGCCGATGCGTGGGAGTCGGTGAGCGAGAACTCCCTGGCCGACACGCCCGCGAGCCGGGCGCGGCTCGCGACGTCCCTCGCCGACCTCATCGGCGTCGCCGGCAACACCTCCTCCCTCATCCTCGACCCCGACCTCGACTCCTTCTTCACCATGGACGTGCTGGTCGTCCAGCTCCCCTCGGTGCTGACGACCGCCGCCCAGGCGGCCGTCGGGCCCGGCGAGGCCGCGGCGACCCAGGCCGTCGCCGCCCAGGCGCTGCTGGCCGGGGGACTCGCACGCGCCGGGGGTCTGGTCGCCTCCGACGTCGCGACCGCCCTCGACTCGACAGCGTCCACCGACCTGCGCCGCCAGCTGGCACCGCTGAACGACGTCGCCGACGCCGCTGCGGCGATGCAGGCCCAGCTCACCGGTTCGCTGGAGAGCCCGGCCGCCGCCGATCCGTCGAAGGTCGCCGCAGCCGCCGCCGCGGCGGTCGACCCGGCCGCCGACGCCCTCGACGACCTCCTGCAGACCCGCATCGACGGCTTCGTCGGCCGGCAGCGCCTGGTGATGCTCGTCAGCATCGTGTGCCTGCTGCTCGCCGCCGCCGTCACCCTCGCGGTGATCCGCCTGACCCGCGAGGACGCCGGCCGCACGATCACCGCGGTCGAGGCGCTGTCGCGCGGCGAGGTGACGGGACTCGACGTGCCCGACGGACGCGACGAGTTCGGCGACATCGGGCGCGCGATCACGATCGCGGCCAGCACCCTCCGCGAGGCCGAGGCGGCGGTGGCTCGCGCCCGGGCCGAACGGGAGGCCCAGGCGGCCGAGGCCCAGGCGCGCGCCGTGGAGGCCGCCGAGCGCGATCGCGCCGCCGCCCTCGAACGGGCCGAGACGGAACGACGGGCCGAGGCCGCCGAGGCCGCCCGCCGCGCCCAGGTCGCCCGCGACGAGGCCGAGCGCGAGCAGCGGGCCGCCGCCGAACGGCTCGATCGGGAACAGGCCGCCGCCGCCGAACGACTCGAGCAGGAGCGCCGCTTCGCCGAGCAGCGCGAGCAGGAGACACGGGAGCTGGCGGCCAAGGTCGAGGAGTTGCTGGGCGTCGTGTCGGCCGCCGTCGCCGGCGACCTCACCCGCGAGGTCACGATCGAGGGCCGGGACGCCGTCGGCCAGCTCGCCGCCGGGCTCAGCAGCCTGCTGGCCACCATGCGGGCCAACATCGGCGAGATCGGACGCACCGCCGACCTGCTCGGCACCGCCGCCGACGAGCTGACCTCACGCAGCCAGGGGATGGGCGCCAGCGCCGAGCAGACCTCGGCCCGCGCCGAGAACGCCTCCTCGGCCGGCGAACAGGTCACCGCCACCATCGGCGTCGTCGCCGACGGGGCCGAGCAGCTCTCGACCAGCATCCACGAGATCGCCCGACGCGCCGCCGCGGCCACCGACGTCGCCCAGCGGGCCGTGGCGGTCGCCGAGAACGCGACGTCCGTGGTCACCGGACTCGGCACCTCCAGTGCGGAGATCGGAGCGGTCGTGAAGGTCATCAGCACGATCGCCAGCCAGACCAACCTGCTCGCCCTCAACGCCACCATCGAGGCCTCGCGCGCCGGGGAGGCCGGCCAGGGCTTCGCGGTGGTGGCCAGCGAGGTGAAGGCGCTCGCCCGCGAGACCGCCACCTCCACCACCGAGATCGCCGGCCTGGTCGAGGCGATCCAGTCGGGCATCGGCGAGGCCGTCGGATCGATCGGCCAGATCACCGGGATCATCGCGGAGATCAACAGCATCCAGCAGGCGATCTCCGAGGCCGTCGAGGAGCAGACCGCCACCACCGCGGTCATGGCGCAGAACGTGGCCGAGATGGCTGCCGGCGCCGCCGAGATCACCCGCGACATCGCCGAGGTCGCGCAGGCCGCCGACTCCACCCGCCACGACGCCCAGGTCTCCCTGGAGGCCGCCACCGCTCTGTCGGGCACCTCGGAGGAGCTGCGCGTGCTGCTGGGCCAGTACCGCTACTGACGGCTCCACCGGTCCGGTCGCCCTTGACGTGGCTCGGCCAGGCGAGAAGCGTCGTCCTCGCGGGAGCGGGGGCTCCCCATCGCCGAGGAGGGGCCGATGAGCCGCTATCCGACCGAGCCGCCGCTCGAGTGCGACCTGGTGATGAAGGGCGGGGTCACCAGCGGCGTCCTCTACCCGACCGCCGTGTGCGAGCTCGCAACCACCTACCGCTTCCGCTCCGTCGGCGGCACGTCGGCCGGCGCGATCGCCGCTGCCGCGACCGCCGCCGCCGAGGTCGGCCGCGCCAGCGGCGGCTTCGAACGGCTCGCCGGGCTGCCGCACCGCCTCACCGAGCCGTGCGCCAACGGCCGCTCGACCCTCTTCAACCTCTTCCAGCCGGCCCGCGACCGCGGATCGGCCCGCCTCTTCGGCGTCCTCACCGCCGGCATGCGCACCCCGGCCGCGCCGCGTCGCGCGGCGGCCGCGGCCCTCGTGCGCGGGTACGCCGGGCGGATGGGGGTGGGCGTCCTTCCCGGCCTGGCGCTCCTCCTGCTCGGGGTGGTCGGCGGTGGGTGGGCCTCGGTGCTGGCCGGCGGGATCGGTGGCGTCGTCGTGGCGGCGATCGGGGTGCTCGCCGCCGCGGCCTCGGGCCTGTGGTCCGACCTCGGGCAGGTGCGCCGCTTCGGCCTGTGCGCCGGCATGCCGGGGACGCCGACCCGCGGGCGCGGTCCGGTCGGCGCACCCGCCCCACTCGCGCTGACGCCGTGGCTGCACCGCGAGCTGCAGACCCTGGCCGGCCTCGATCCGGACGGCGACCCCCTCACCTTCGGACACCTCCAGGACGCCGGCGTCGAGCTGCGGATGATGACCACCGACCTCACCCAGGGCCAGCCGGTGACGATGCCGTGGCTCAACCGGGAGTACTTCTTCGATCCGGCCGAGTTCGCCGAGCTCTTCCCGCCCGCCATCGTGGAGTGGATGGTCGACCACGCCCCGGCTGCCGACCCCTCGCCGGGCGAGGCGTTCGCGACCGCCGTCCGCCGGCTGCAGAACGCACCGCTGCTGCCCTGGCCCGACGCCCGCGACCTGCCGGTGCTGGTCGCGACGCGGATGTCGCTGAGCTTCCCCGGCCTGCTCCAGGCCGTCCCGTTGCACGCCACCAACTGGGCGCACCCCGACAACCGCGCCGCGAGCGCCGCCGTGGACGAATGGCGCCGCGAGCATGGCGACACCGATCCCGCCCGCGCGGCCGCCGAGGTGCCGCGTGCCCGCCGCCAGCGCACCTGGTTCTCCGACGGCGGCATCTGCGCCAACCTGCCGGTGCACCTCTTCGACTCCCCGCTGCCGGGCCGCCCGACCTTCGCCATCAACCTCGACCCCTTCGGCGACACGAGGCGACGCAGCGCCGACGAGGCCGAGAACTCCTACCTCCCGGCCGGCTCGGGCGGTGGACGCTTCCGACCCTGGCGGACCCTGGACGACGCGCGTCCCGCCGGGCTGCTCGGCTTCGGCGGCGCGATCCTCGACACCGCTCGCAACTGGGTCGACGAGCAGCAGCTGACGATGCCGGGCTACAGCGGCAGGGTCGTCACCATCTTCCAGGGGTCCGACGAGGGCGGCCTCAACCTCGACATGCCCCCGGAGGTCGTCGGTCACCTCGCCGCCCGGGGGGCCGGCGCGGGACGCCGTCTGCTCGACCGGTTCGCCGGCGCGGAGCCCGGCGTCCGCGACGCCGAGGGCTGGACGTTGCACCGCTGGACCCGACTGCGGCTCACCCTCGCCGGCTACCAGCAGTGGGTCGACCGGTTCGCCACGGCCTACAGCCGACCCGCCCCCGCAGCCGCACCCGATGACCGACCCGGCGACCGACCCGGCTACCCCGACCTCCTCGCGCTGCACCCCGACGACCTGCCCGGATATCGACCCAGCGCGACCCACCTCGCCGAGCTGGCCCGGCACGCGGCCGATCTCGCCGCGGACGCCGCCGGGTGGGACCCCGATGCCGCCGCCGATGCCGCACCGCGGCCACGCCCGGCTCTCCGGCTCACCCCGGAGATGGACGAGAGCCGGCGCTGAGGACGCTTCGGTGCATGTGTCTCGTGCCGATGTGACGACGGCCTCCGGGTCGTGCGGCCCGCATCGAGCCGCTCGCACCCCTCGCCCAAGGCAGCCGGGTCGTCGCCGGGCGATGATTCCCGTGTCGCCGGGCGGTCGTTCCGACGGACACCACGTGAGGAGGACCCCATGTCGCAGACGCGCGTACACAACTTCGCCCTCTCCCTCGACGGGTTCGCGACCGGCGAGCCGCAGTCGCTCGAGGCGCCCTTCGGACATGCAGGGCACCGGCTGCACGAGTGGTTCTTCGCCACTCGCCAGTTCAGCGCCGACGGTGCGCACGGCATCGACGATGCCTTCGCGCAGCGATGGGCGCCGGGTATCGGCGCGGAGATCATGGGGGCGAACAAGTTCGGTCCGCCGGGCTGGCAGGACGACCTGGGATGGCGGGGCTGGTGGGGCGAGCGGCCACCCTTCGGGACTCCGGTGTTCGTGCTCACGCACCGACCGCGGCCGCCGCTGGAGCTTGATGGCACGACCTTCCATTTCCTCAGCGCCAGCCCGGATGAGGTGCTCGCCGCCGCCCGGGACGCCGGCGGTGGGCTCGACGTCCGCATCGGCGGAGGACCGAGCGTGGTGCGCGACTTCCTGCTGGCCGATCTGATCGACCATCTCCACGTCGTCCAGGTACCCATCCTGCTCGGACGCGGCGTCCGGCTGTGGGATGGCCTCGAGGGTCTCGAGGAGCGGTTCGCCGTCGAGGCGACGACCTCGCCCAGCGGCGTCACGCACCTGGTGTTCAACCGCAAGGTCCACGGAGGCTGAGCCTGCATCCGCCGGTGCGCCGCGTAGCGAGCGGCACCAGGCGGGTGTCCTGGCAAGGCGCTGGCGCGGCGGCGGTCTGGTTGCACCATCGAGCGGCGGCAACGCAGCCAGGGCGCCCGGATGGTGTCGCGCAGTAGCGGGGAACCGGTGGATTCAGGCTGAGGCGCCCCTCGGGCCTGTGTCCGCGGTCAGCCGCGACCGCGCCGGCGGTCCTCCTCGGCGACCCGCAGGGCGGCGGCGTCCAAGCGGCGCCGGGTGACCAGGAGGTACCAGAGGTAGAACCGCGGACGGATCGTGATCGGCCCGGCCGGGCCGTAGAGCCAGTAGTCGACGTCGACGGCGGCGACGTTCCAGGCGCGCTGGTCGAGGCGGCGCATGTGCTCGACGGCGCGGAGGTGCGCGACGAACTCGATGACGGCCATGACCAGCATGATGCTGACCAGCACCCAGCCCACGGTCTCCTTCATGCCCACCTCCGACGGCAGTCCGATCATGATGGCGTGCCGGAGGCCGGCGGTGCGAGAGGTCCGTACCACCGACGCGCTCGGCGCCCGCCCACCCCCGGCTAGCCTCCCCGCGTGGAGCCGAACGACCAGTGCCCCTGCGGCACCGGGACGCCGTACGTCGCCTGTTGCGCGCCGCTGCACCGGGGGACGGCGCGGGCGGCGACGGCCGAGCAGTTGATGCGCTCGCGCTACGCCGCGTTCGCGCGCGGCGAGGCGGGTTACCTGTTCCGCACCTGGCATCCGCGCACGCGGCCCGACGAGGTCGAGCTCGACCCGCGGGTGAGCTGGGTGCGTCTCGAGATCACCGACACCCTCGCCGGGGGCGCCGAGGAGGAGACCGGCGAGGTCGCTTTCGCCGCGCACTGGCGCACCGCCGACGGCGGGAGCGGCGTCCTGGTCGAGCGCAGCCGCTTCGCCCGGCGTGCCGGTCACTGGCTCTACCTGGACGGCGAGGTGACCTGACCCGCCGGCCCTCACAACTGGTCCAACCAGTTGACAACTACACCAGCGCGGCCTAGCGTCCTCGCATGCCCATCGCCCCCGTCGTCCGCGCGGCCGTCAGCGAGGTCGTCTTCGCGGCGCTGACCGACGAGATCCTCAGCGGCCGGCTCGCCCCCGAGGAGCCGCTGCCCTCCGAGCGAGAGCTCGCCGAGGCCTTCGAGGTCAACCGGCACGCGATCCGCGAGGCGCTCAAGCGGTTGCAGCAGTCCGGGCTGGTGAGCATCAGCCAGGGCGGGCGCACCCGGGTGCTCGACTGGCGCGGGCACGCCGGCCTCGACACCCTCGTCGCCCTGGCCACCAGCGGCGCCGTCCCCTCGGCGAAGGTCGTGGCCGACCTCGTCGAGATGCGCGCCGCACTCGGCATCGACGCCGCCGTCCTCTGCGCGCGGCGGGCCAAGCCCGAGCAGCTCGCCGTCGTCGTCGAGGCCGCGCACGCCTACCCCGAGACGCCCGGCGCCACGGCCGACCTCACCGCCGTCGACCTGGTCTTCTGGACCGCCGTCGTCGACGGCGCCGACAACCTCGCCTACCGGTTGGGCCTCAACACCCTCGCCGAGGGCATCGCCGCGATCGGCCACGAGCACCTCGCCGGCCTGCTCGAGGAGTACGCCGACCGCGGCCGCCACCTCGCCCTCGCCGCGGCGATCGAGGCCCGCGACGAGGACGCCGCCCGCCGGCTCGCCGGCGACCTGCTGCTGCGCCACGGCGCCTGAACCCCCCACCCCTGCCAGACCCGAGGGAAGACGATGTTCGACCTGATCCGCACCGCGATCCCGGTGTTCGTGCTCCTGCTCGCCGTCGAGGCGGCGTCCTACTACCTGCTGCCCGAGGACGACGAGCTCGGCTACGACCGCCGCGACACCGCCACGAGCCTGTCGATGGGCATCGGCAACGTCATCGTCAACCTCGGCTGGAAGCTGGTCGTGCTGGCCACCTACGCCGGGCTGTTCCTGCTCGCGCCGTGGGAACTCCCGGCCGACAACCCGTGGACCTGGGTGGCGCTCTTCTTCCTCGACGACTTCGTCTACTACTGGTACCACCGCACCCACCACACGGTGCGGGTGCTGTGGGCGAGCCACGTCGTGCACCACTCCAGCGAGTACTTCAACCTCTCCACCGCGCTGCGCCAGCCGTGGACGCCGATGAGCTCGCTGCCGTACTGGATGCCCCTGGCGCTGCTGGGCTTCTCGCCGTGGATGATCCTGCTCCAGCAGTCGATCAGCCTCGTCTACCAGTTCTTCATCCACACCGAGCGCATCGACCGCATGTGGCGCCCGATCGAGCTGGTTTTCAACACGCCGTCGCACCATCGCGTGCACCACGGGTCGAACCAGCAGTACCTCGACCGCAACTACGCGGGCATCCTCATCGTCTGGGACCGGCTTTTCGGCACCTTCGAGGCCGAGGGCGAGCGGGTGCGCTACGGCCTGACCAAGAACGTCGACTCGTTCAACCCGGTGCGGGTCGCCTTCCACGAGTGGACGGCGATCTGGCGCGACGTCCGCTCGGCCCGCACCTGGCGCGAGCGGCTGGGCTACACCGTGGGTCACCCGGGATGGACGCCGTCCGCCCCCGCCGCCAGCCCGGCGGCGAACCGCTCGATGGCGTAGTCGAAGGAGTCGGCCACGCCGGTGGGCAGGCCGAAGCCGCCCTCGCGCTCGAGCAGCACGAAGCCGTGCAGCACCGCGCGCAGCGTGCGGATCGCGTGCACCACCTCGGGCGCCATCGGGGCGTCGGCTGCGTCGGCTGCGTCGGCTGGATCGTCGGACGCCGTGCCCACCAGGGGTGCGATCACCCGAGCCACCACGTCGACCACGGCCGCGCTGGCGGCCTCGTCGTCGAGATCGCCCGGCGCCGGTGCCCGCGTCGTCACCGCGTAGCGACCGGGATGGGCGATCGCCCAGTCACGGTAGGCGCGGGCCAGCGCGCGCAGCGCGTCGGCTCCGCTGCGCCCGATCGCCGCCCGGGCGAGCACCTCGCCGAGCTCCCGCTTGGCGGTGACGGCGATGCCCCGGTGCACGGCCGGCAACCCGGCCAGGTGCTTGTAGAGCGAGGGCTGGCGCACCCCGAGCCGCTCGGCCAGCGCGGTCAGCGTGAGCGCCTCGAGCCCGACCTCGTCGGCGAGATCGGCCGCAGCGGCGACGACGCCGTCGGGGGTGAGACCCGCGCGCGGCATCAGGCGGCCGCCGTGACGCGGTCGAGCAGGGCGAGCACCGCGGGGGCGACGACCTCGGGACGCTGGGTGTGCGGATAGTGGCCGGCCTCCTCGACGAGCAGCACCTCCCCGCCGGTGCGTTCGGCGATCCAGGCCGCCTCGGCGGCCGGGTCGGGGAAGTCGGGGTCGGCCGCGCCCATCACGACCAGGGTCGGCGCGGCGACGCGATCGACGACCGCCTCCGCCGGGGCGTGCGTCGTCCGGGTGGTGCGGGCGAACGCGCGCCGGTGGCCGGGACGTCGCAGCGCGGCGACCACCCGGTCGAGCTCCTCGGCGAAGTCGTCGGGACGGCGTCCGGCGAAGAGGCTGGGCAGGTAGGCGCGCCAGGCGGGCACGATCCACGCGGGCTGCATGAGCAGGCGGAACATCAGCCTCATGCCGGCGCCGATCTCGCCATCGCGCACGAAGGGCCCCGAGAGCACCAGGCCCGCGATCAGGTCGGGTCGCTCGGCGGCGGCGATCACGGCAGCGCCCGCCGCCATGGAGTTGCCCAGCACGACGACCCGCTCGCCGTCGAGGCGCAGCGCCTCGGCCAGCGCGACGATGTCGCCGGCGGTGGCCTCGTCGCCGTAGGCGGAGAAGGAGGTGTCGCTCTCGCCGTGCCCGCGCAGGTCGGCGGTCGCCACCCGGTAGCCGGCGGCGGTGAGCAGCGGGACGAGGTGGCGGTAGGTGGAGCGCAGGTCGCCCATGCCGGGCACGGCGAGGAGGAGTCCGCGGGCGGGGCCGGCGGGCACGTGGACGTCGTAGGCCAGGCGGCCCTCGGGAAGGTCCAGGTGGGAGGTCATGCGGCTAACATACATAGCCGGATAGCTATAAGCAATAGCCACGTAGGGTGGAGGTCATGAGCGCGCATCCGGTCGGTCCGATCGTCGCGGGGTGGACCCCGCGTCCGATGCCGCAGCGGGTGGCGCACGACGGCCGCTGGGTGCGCGCCGTCCCGATCGCCGAGGAGCATGCCGCCGACCTCGCCGAGCTCTGCCTCGACGAGGACCTGTGGACCTACCGACCTGCGGTGCGGCCCCGCGATGTCGAGGAGGTGCGCACCGAGCTGATCGCGCCGCTCGCCCAGCGCACCGACGCCGTCGTGTTCGCCTTCGTGCCGACCACCGGCCCCACCGCCGGCCGGGCCAGCGGGCTGGCCTCCCTGTTCCCGATCGTGCCCGGCAACGGCGTCGCCGAGATCAGCGGCGTCCTGTGGTCGAAGCCGATGCAGCGCACGGCGGCGTCCACCGAGGCCGTGCACCTGCTCCTCGGCCACCTTCTCGACGACCTGGGCTACCGCCGCGTGGAGTGGAAGTGCGACAGCCTCAACGAGCCGTCACGCCGAGCGGCGCTGCGGCTCGGCTTCACCGAGGAGGGCCGCTTCCGCCAGCACATGGTCACCCACGGGCGGTCCCGCGACACCGACTGGTTCTCCATCATCGACACCGAGTGGCCCGCGCTGCGCGAGCGCCATCGCCGCTGGCTCGACCCGGCCAACCACGACGCGGACGGCGTCCAGCGCCGCCGGCTGGCCGACTGTTGAGGCCCGAGCGGCCCGTATCCGACGGGTGCGCGCGCTCGGCGTGAAGCGCAGCCTCAGGCCGGGCAGATGGCGCAGCCGGAACACGCCCCACCCGATCGCGCCGCCGGTCGAGCCGACCGTGCACACGACGCCGAGACAGCCCTGGGCGACCACCGCGGTCGCGGTGGGCAACTGCATGAACACCGCCCCGAGGCCCGCGCACACGAGGTGCACGACGCCCCAGATCACCGCGACCTCGCCGAAGATGCGGCGCACGCGGGTGTCGGCGACGAACTCCTCGGGCAGCCGGACGACGTCCCCGGTCAGGCGCAGGGTGACGGGGTGCCCGACGACGCCGGAGATCAGGAAGAAGAGCCCGGCCAGCGCCGCCACGATGATCGGCTGCCAGAGGTAGACCGTCATCGAGGCGGCGAGCCAGGCCGGCACGACCCGCAGGGTGAACAGGCCGCTGCTGAGCCAGACGGCCGTGGGCACGGTGATGCCGAGCAGCAGCCGCAGCGCCGGGAGGCCCCAGCGCCACGCGAGCACGAAGGCGAAGCCGGTCGTCGGCCCGGCCAGTGTCAGGCCGAGCAGCAGCAGGAGCATGGGCACGATCACGGTCTCGGCCACGAGCAATCCACCCCGACGCAGGGCGCCGCCCAGGGTGCCGAGCTCGACGACGCGCTCCCGGGCGCGCGGCACGAGCGGGACGAGGGAGGACATGGGATACCCATCGGTCGGCAGGGCGACGACCCAAGGTGGCGGACGGCGAGCGCGCCCACCCGACGGCCTCTGGTCCAGACCGCCCGGATCGGTCGGCTCGAATCTCTCATGTCGGCCGACCCCCGGCCGAGGGGTGAAGGTCTCGACCTCGATGGTCCGAGTGGGCCATCCCATCGTGACCCTCGACCGTGGTCCCGGGGCCCGCCGCTCGCTGAGACTCTTCTCAGGCGCGGGACATCCGACCTGCCGATGCGCTGGGATCGGAGCCGTCGCCGTTCGGGGGAGGACACCGGGGTCGCGACGCGGCAGATTCCGGCGTAGTGGAAGGGCGTGGAGGGACCACCGTGCGGATCCTGCTGGTCGAGGACGAGCCCAAGCTCGCCCGCCTCCTGCGGACCGGCCTCGAGCGCGCCGACCTCGAGGTCGACCTCGCGACCGACGGCGCGCAGGCGCTCGAGCGCGCCTCGACGGCGTCCTACGACTGCCTCGTGCTCGACCTCAACCTGCCCGTGCTCGACGGGTACGCCGTCAGTGCGGCGCTGCGGCAGCAACGGGTGCACACCCCGCTGATCATGCTCACCGCCCGGGACGCGGTGGAGGACCGGGTGCGGGGGTTGGAGTCCGGGGCCGACGACTACCTGGTCAAGCCGGTCGACCTCGACGAGCTCGTGGCGCGCGTGCGGGCCCAGATCCGCCGGGCCGGCCGCTACACCGAGCGGAACGAGCGCGACCAGCGGGACGTCGTCGACCGTGAGGGCCTCCTGTTCGACCCCGTCGAACGCACCCTCGAGGTCGACGGGCGACGTGTGGAACTGAGCCGCACCGAGTTCGCCCTGCTGCGCTACCTGGTCGAGCGGGAGGGCCGGGTCTGCGGGCGCGCCGAGCTGCTGGCGGCCATCTGGGGTCGCGGTCCGGATGCCTCGGCGAGCATCCTGGAGGTCTACGTCGGCTACCTGCGCACCAAGCTCGCCGCCATCGGGGAGCCGCTCTCGATCACGACGGTCAGGGGCCTGGGGTACCTCGCCGAACGACGGAGGTGACCCGCATGCTCGTCCCGTTCCGCCGCTGGCGGCTGTGGACACGCCTGGTGGTGCTGGAGGCGGTGATCGCCTTCCTCATGCTGGTCGCCGTCGGCTCGCTCGTGCTCGTGGCGCAGCGCCAGGACCGGATCGACGTGCAGGCGGAGTCGCTCGAGATCACCGCGCGCGTCATCTCCCAGCAGATCGCCCGGGACCCCGCTGTGCTGGGTCCGGTCTTCGCCGACCCGCCGGTCGAGGGCGAGGCGCAGGACGACGAGGTGATCGGGGCGATCATCCGCACCGACGGCATGGTCGTCGGCGTCGTCGGCCTGCCCGGGTGGCGGGCGCCGGACCGCCTCGTCCCCGCAGCCGCGCTCGCCGACGCGCGCACGCAGGGGGAATGGCACGAGGTCATCGAGCTCCCCGGCGCCGGCGGACGCTACGTCGCCGTCGTCGTCCCGGTGCCGTCGGCCGACGGCGGCTTCGTGCTGCTGGCGCGGAGCACCGCGACCTTGGACGGCGCGCTGCGTCGCCTCACGATCGTCACGCTGTTCGGCGGGGTCGTCGCGCTGGCGGTCGCGGTGGGAGGCGGGGCGTGGATGACCCGGCGGGCGCTCGCGGCGGTCGGCGCCATGACGAGCCGGGCCGCCGTCGTCGATCCCGACGGGGAGCACGACCCGATCCCCGTGCCCGCAACCGCCGATGAGCTGGCCGAGCTCGCACGCACCCTCAACGGCATGGTCGGACGCCTCCAGGAGGCCACCCGGCGCGAGCGCCGCTTCACCGCCGACGTCTCCCACGAGCTGCGCACGCCCCTCGGCGTCGCGGCCCTCGAGATCGACGTCGCGTTGAAGGACCCGACCCTGCCGCCGACCGTGCGTCCGGTGCTCGTCTCGTTGCAGGCCGAGGTCGCCGGCATCACCGACCTCGTCAACGATCTGCTGCTGCTCGCCCGGTTCGAGGCGGGGTCGCCGACCGGGCCCGCACGTTCGCCCAGCGACCTGCGTGAGGTCTGTGCGGGGGCGATCGCGCGGGCCCGGGCCCAGGCCGCCGACCGCGGGGTCACGCTGCGGCTGAGCGGTCCGAGCCTCACCGCCCGCATTGACGCGCTGTTGGTGCGGCAGGCGGTGGGCAACCTCCTCCAGAACGCCATCGGACACAGTCCCGAGGGCGCGGTGGTGGAGGTGCGCATCGGCGGCGTCGCCTCGGCGGCGGGGCCGATGGCGCGCATCGAGGTGATCGATCAGGGACCCGGTGTCGGCGCCGACGCGGAGCGGATCTTCGACCGGCACTGGACGAGCGGGGCCGAGGGTGACCCGCACCGGGCCCGGATCGGGCTCGGCCTCGAGATCACCCGCCGGATCGCCGAGGCCCACGGCGGCACGATCGCGGTGCGCCCGGGCGAGCCGATCGGATCGATCTTCACGGTGGACCTTCCGCGCGGCGAGCACGACGGCCCAGACGGGCCGGACGCCCCGGGCGACCCGGCCACCCCGGACGACCCGGACGACCCGGACGCCGCGGGCTGAAGCCGCCGCGGCCGGTGCCCCGGCGTCGGCTCACGAGGCTCCCAGGCTCCAGCGCATGACGGCCGCGGCGCCCGCCGTCCCCGTGGTGGCCCACAGCAGCAGGCGTGCGCCGCCGGGGACGACGGGGGCGGGGGGACGCAGCGGACGGCGGGAGACGGTGCGATGCGGCATGTCCCCAGCAGACGCCGTCCTGCCGGGTCGGGCCAGAGATCTTCACGGGATCCTGACGCCTCCGCGCGCGATCCTGACGGAGCCCGGACCCGGGCTCGCCCAGCCCCGCCCGGGCCTCACACCGCGCGCAGCTCGATCGGGTCGTCGAGGTGGCCCTCCAGCGCGGCCCGGACGTCGTCGGCGATCGGCCAGGCGGCACCGGCGGCGTGGTCCCACAGCACCATCGCGGTCTGGGCCACGAGCGCGGGTGCGTGGTCGGGGGCCACCCGCAGCTCGGTGGAGACGCTGAAGGAGGAGCGGCCGATCCGCGAGATCCACAGCCGCAGGTGGAAGGGCTGGAACGGCACGAACCGCATCTCGGCGTGGTAGTCGACGCGCTGGGCGCCCATCAGCTCGGCGACGCCGTCCGGCACCGCGGCGAGCACGGCGTCGGGCGCGAAGCGCAGGAAGAGGATGCGGGCCTCGTCGATGATCCGGATCGCCTCGACGTTGTCGACGTGTCCCCCGAGGTTGATGTCGCGGAAGCGGGGGTGGATCTCGCAGTCGAAGGCCATG
Source organism: Nocardioides fonticola (assembly GCF_039536805.1). NCBI lineage: Bacteria > Bacillati > Actinomycetota > Actinomycetes > Propionibacteriales > Nocardioidaceae > Nocardioides > Nocardioides fonticola. Next base: position 14,140 of record NZ_BAAAZH010000011.1, read on the forward strand.
CGCCGGAGTCTGGTGCCTCAGGCGCCGGCGGCGGCCGCCCGTCCGGGACGCAGGACGCCGTCGAGGCGGACCAGCTCGCCGAGCATCGCCACGGCGGAGGCCGTCGCCTCCTCGGTGGGGTGGTAGACGCCCTCGGCGTCGACGGCCGCCATCGCGAACGGCAGCGAGACGGCCTCGACGGCCGGCACCATGCGCAGCGAGGTGAGCACCGGCTTGAGGGCGGCGGCCGAGCGCAGCCCGGCGGAGACGCCGCCGTAGGAGGCGAGGCCGGCGGGCTTGTCGCCCCACTCGGCGAAGAGGTAGTCCAGCGCGTTCTTCAACGTCGCCGGGAAGGAGTGGTTGTACTCCGGGGTGACGAACACGTAGGCGTCGCCGCGGGCGATCGTCGCGCTCCAGGCGCGGGTGTGGTCGTGGGTGTAGGAGCGCAGGCGCGGGTGGTTGGGCTCGTCCATCAACGGCAGCCCGACCTCGGCCAGATCGATCAGCTCGACGTCGAAGACGTCCTGCTCGCGGGCGACCTGCTCGAGCCACCGGGCGATCGCGATGCCCTTGCGACCCGGACGCGTGCTGGCGGCGATGATCTGCAGGACGGGGCGCGACATGGATGCTCCTCGGTCGTTGACGGTTGAACCACCGGCCTCAAGGCCGCACGCGCTCGATCTGTTCCCGCTCGGCCAGCGCCTTCCAGGTGAGCAGCTGCTTGCGCGCCATCACCAGGTCGCCGACGGCGACCGCGGGGGCCAGGGCCCGCCAGCGCGGCATGACGATCTTCAGCAGGAGCCGGCTGCGTGCCGGTGCGACCGCCTCGACCCGGTAGCTCATGACGGCGCCGAGGATCCGGCCGGTGAGCTCGCGGCCCGGATCGACCTCGAGCACCTCCCCGACGGGTCGTCCCGCACAGCGGGTGAACGGCTCGCCGGGCACGGGCTCGGGCAGGCCCAGGGGACGGCGCGGCGAGCGGCGTCCGAGGTTGTCGATCCAGTCGTAGGAGTACGGCGCCTGGCGGATCTGGCCGACCCAGCGCCACACCACCGCGGCGTCGGCCGCGACGTCGACGCCCCGCCACGCGGCGAGGGCCGGGTGCTCGGGCACGTGCCGGTCGCACGCGAACGGCACCGCCGTCTCGTCGTCGGTCACTCCCCAGCGGTCGGCGATCACCCCTCCAGCGTGCCCGGGCGACACAATGGAGGCATGCGCTTCACCGAGCACGAGATGACCACCGCGCTGCACGGCTTCGTCAAGGCCGGTCTCCACCACGACCCCGACCAGGCCGAGGAGATCTGGCGCACGATGCCGAAGTTCCCGCGGTTCGAGCGCATCTCGATGGTCGGCGAGGTGATCCTCCCGGTGTTCGGGCTGCTGCCCGACATCGCCGTCGCGACCGGCGAGCAGCCGACCTTCACCGACGAGCAGGTGGCCGCCGCGCTCGCCCCGTGGCTCGAGGAGCGCTTCCGCGCCCAGTCGATCGCCCACGCGGAGGCGGAGGGCACCGCCCTCGAGGACGCCGAGGCCGAGTTCACCGCCTGGTGGGCCGAGGCGCAGGCCGAGGTGGTGGCCGAGCACGTGGAGTTCGTCCAGGGCGTGCTGCTGCATCTGCCGGTGCGCACCGAGGACGCCCAGCCGGCCGATGCCGCGCCGTCCGCCGCGCCGCCCGCCGCGCCCGCCGAGGGCGCCGGGGACCCGGTCGGGTCTGACGACGATCTGCCCGACCTGCCGCCCGATTTCGTGGTCCCCGACCACCTCTGAGCCCGCGATACCCCACGCGATACCCGGGGGGTGATCGGCCCGTCGTCGGACTGCGCCGAGGCGTCTCCCGCCGGTCCGCACCGGATCCCGCGAGGTTCACCCGCGGTTCGGTCGCGCGTGCCACCCTGATCGCCATGACGCTTCCCCGTCCCTCGCGCCGCGGCCTGCTCGCTGGCTCCGTCGCCGGCGTCGCCGGCGCCACCTCCCCGCTGCTGTGGGTGCCGCCCGCGGACGCCGCGGTGCGCCCGGCCGGCGTCCACCTCACCTACGGCGCCGACGCCAAGCGCCGCATGGCGGTGTCGTGGTCGACGCCGTCCTCGGTCAAGCGGCCGCGCCTCGAACTGGCCCGCGGCAACGACTGGGGTGCGGTGCATCAGGCCGACTCCCGCCCCTCCAAGGACGTCGGCACGGTCTACCACCACGTCGACCTCACCGGCCTCGAGCCCGACACCGAGTACCGCTACCGCATCACCCACGGCGGCGGGACGCCGTACGTCGGCAGTTTCCGCACCGCGCCGGCGCGGCCACGGCCCTTCCGCTTCACCACCTTCGGCGACATGGGCGTCAACGCCGCGGCCGCGCAGCACGTGGCGCTGATCCGCTCGCAGAAGCCCGAGCTCGCCTTCGTCGTCGGCGATCTCTGCTACGCCGACTCCAGCGGCGGCACCGGGCTCGGCGGCCCCAACACCCAGGACTTCGCGGTGTGGGACCAGTGGCTCGACCAGATCCGGCCCAGCGCGGCGTCCGTGCCGTGGATGACGACGGTCGGCAACCACGAGATGGAGGCCGGCAACGGCGACCTCGGCTACAACGGCTACCTCGACCGGTTCACGCTGCCGGGCAACGGGGTGCACGACGGGCCGGTCACCTACTCCTTCACCCACGGCAACGTCGGCTTCGTGGCCCTCGACGGCAACGACGCCTCCTTCGAGATCGACCGCAACCAGGGCTACCTCGGCAACGCCCAGGACGCCTGGCTCACCGGTCGGCTGGCGGCACTGCGGGCCCGCGACGACATCGACTTCCTCGTCGTGGGCTTCCACAACTGCATGTACTGCACCAACCTCGTGCACGGCTCGGACGGTGGCAACCGCTCGCGCTGGGAGCCGATCTTCGACCGCTTCGGCGTCGACCTCGTCGTCAACGGCCACAACCACTGCTACGAGCGCACCCACCCGATGCGCGACGGCGTCCCGGTGACCGAGGCGCCGTCCGGCTCGACGATCGACTCCGCGGCCGGCACCACCTACATGACCGCCGGCGGCGCCGGTCAGGCCGAGTATCCGACCGGCGGGCTGCCGCTGTCGTACGTGACCATCGAGGGGGGTATCCGGGTGCCCGAGGCCACCACCTGGTCGGCGATCACCGCCGAGCAGCACTCGATCGCCTTCCTCGACGTCACGCCGCGCAACCGGCGCGGCACGGCGACGATGAAGCTGCGCACCCTGGCCACCGACGGCACTGTCCTCGACACCCTCACCTTCAAGCGCACCCGCACCGTCTGACCGGTCGCGGGCTAGCGTCGCAGCCGTGCGGTACGTCGGGATCGACCTGGCCTGGGGGGAGCGCAGCCCCACGGGCGTGGCGGTGCTCGACGCCGACGGCGCGCTGCTGCGGGTCGGCGCCGCGCGCTCCGACGACGACGTCGTGGCGCTCGTCGGCGACGCGGCGCCCGACTGCGTGGCCGGCATCGACGCCCCGCTGGTGGTGGTGAACCCCACCGGGTCGCGTCCGGCCGAGCAGGCGCTGGGGCGCGACTTCCGCCGCTTCCAGGCCGGCTGCCATCCCTCGAACACCGGGAAGCCGGAGTTCGCCCACGGCACCCGCGGCGCCCGGATCGCCGACCGGCTCGGCCTCCCGATCGACCCCTTCGGCACCGGCCCGCGGGCCCTCGAGGTCTACCCGCACGCCGCCACGGTCGCGCTCTTCGACCTGCCGCGCATCCTGCGCTACAAGAACAAGCCGGGCCGCGACCTCGCCCTCCTGCGCGCCGAGCTGCTGCGGCTGATGCTGCTGATCGCCGAGGTCGTCGACGTGGCCTCCTGCCCGGCCTGGCGCGACCTGCTCGACCGCGCGACCGGGGCCACCACCAAGGCCGAGCTGCGGCGCGTGGAGGACCCCGTCGACGCCGTCCTCTGTGCTCACGTGGCCCGCCTGGCCCACCTCGACCCCGACGCCGTCGTCCACTACGGGGAGGTCGCCACCGGCGTGATCACGACCCCGGGGCTGCCGGCGTCCCGCAGCTTGTAACGCGGGGTTACGCACGACTACCCGACCCTTACAAGGGGTGCCTAGTGCTGTGTAACCCCGCGTTACAAGCCGGCGCGCGCGGACGCCGTCAGCCGGTACCGCACGAACGACGGCACGGCGATCGCCGCGATCACGGTGCCCACGACCACCAGGACGCCGCCACCCGCCGCCGCGGCCGCCGCGCCGACACCGGTGGCCGCCGCGCCGTGGGCGACGTCGCTGATGCGCGGTCCGCCGGCGACGACGACGATGAAGACGCCCTGGAGCCGGCCGCGCACGGCGTCGGCCGCCGCTGATTGCAGCATCGAGGTGCGGAAGGCCGCCGAGGCCATGTCGGCCGCACCGCCGACGACGAGCATGCCGATGGCGATCGCGAGCATGAGGTCGTGGGCCCGGTCGGCGAACGCGACCGCGACGCCGAAGCCGATCATCGCCGCGCCCCACAGCAGGATGCACACGATGACGGCCAGTCCCTGGCGCTCGACGCGGGAGACCCAGCCGCTGAAGACCCCGCCGATCACCGCGCCCGCCGGGATCGCCGCGAACAGCAGCGCGAAGACCAGGCCGCCGTCGGAGGGGCCGCCGAAGTCGAGGTGGGCGATCTCGGGGAAGAGCGCGCGCGGCATGCCGAAGACCATGGCGATGATGTCGACGACGAACGACATCAGCAGCACCGGCTGGGTGCGCAGGTAGGAGAGGCCCTCGACGACCGAGCGCAGGCCGGGCGCGGCGGCGTCCGCGAGCCGTTCGATGGGCAGCGGAGGCAGGCGGACGACGGCGCTCAGCGTCGCGAACAGCGTGATCGTGTCGATGAGGTAGAGCCAGGAGAACCCGAGCACCGGGATCAGCGCGCCGGCCACGAGCGGCCCGGCGATGCCGCCGGCCTGCATGACCGTCATCGACAGCGAGTTGGCGGCCGGGAGGAGTTCGGCGTCCAACAGCCGCGGGAGCACCGCCGAGCGGGTCGGCTGGTTGACGGCGAAGAACGCCTGCTGCACCGCGAAGAGCCCGAGCAGCACCCACACGTTGCCCAGTCCGACTGCGGCCTGGGCCCAGAAGCAGCCGCTGGTGACGATGAGGCCGAGGGTCGTGCAGACCAGCAGCAGGCGGCGGTCGACGTGGTCGGCCAGCGCGCCGCCGTAGAGGCCGAAGACCACGAGCGGCACGAGCCCGAAGAGCCCGGTCAGGCCGACATAGGCCGACGAGCCGGTCTCGGCGTAGATCTGGGCCGGGACGGCGACCACGGTGAGCTGGGCGCCGATGACGGTGATGATGTTCGCCAGCCACAGCCGCCGGAAGTGCGGGTTGCGGAGGGGCCGGGTGTCGGCGACGAGTCCGCGGATTCCCACGCAGGCGAACCTACGTCGTCGCCCGCGGGGCCTCGGAATCCTCGCCGCCTAGGGTGAGGGCATGCGCTTCGGGATCACGCTGCTCACCGATCTGCCCTGGCGTGAGGCCGCGCCCCGCTGGCGCGCCGCCGAGGAGCTCGGCTTCGACCACGCCTGGACCTACGACCACCTCGTGTGGAGCGGCCTGGCCGGCGCCCCGTGGCGCGGCGCCACCCCGGTGCTCGCCGCCGCCGCCGGCGTCACCTCCACGATCGGGCTCGGCACCCTGGTCGCCGCCCCGAACTTCCGCCACCCCTACCAGCTCTTCCGCGACGCCCAGGCGCTCGACGACGTCGCCGACGGTCGCTTCGTGCTCGGCGTCGGGGCCGGCGGCGACACCGACTCCGGCGTGCTCGGCACGACGCTCTCGCGGCGCGAGCGCTCCGACCGGTTCGAGGAGTTCCTGCGGGCGCTCGTCGCCCTGCGCGGTGGCGACCACGTCGACCTCGACGGCGTCCACTTCAAGGCCGTCGACGCGCGCACCGCGCCGGGCCTCGACCGCACGCCGCTGCTGGTGGCCGCCAACGGACCGCGGGCGATCCGGCTGGCCGTCGAGCTCGGCGACGCCTGGGTGACCACCGGCCCGTGGGGTGTGCCGACGCAGGAGTGGCTGCGGGCGGTCGGTGACGCCGCCGCCCAGCTGGACGACGCCCTGGCCGCGGCCGGGCGGGCCTCGATCGAGCGCCACCTGCTGCTCGACGCCGTCCCGAGCCCGGGCCTGCCGCAGGGTCGCACCGCCCTCGTCAGCGCGGCCGCGTTCGAGGATCTCGTCGGTCGCGCCGCCGAGCTGGGGTTCACCGATGTCACCTGCCACTGGCCCCGGCCGGACGAGCCTTACGCAGCCTCGGAGGCGGTGCTGGAGCAGGTCGCGGCCGACGTCCTGCCGCGCTGGCGCTGAGCGTCGCCTGGCCCGCGGGTCCCGCCGGGCCGGGCGCCGTCGGCTTGTAACGCGGGGTTACGCACCACTGGTGCGCCCTTACAAGGGGTGCCTAGAGGTGGCTAACCCCGCGTTACAAGCCGATCGGGCGCGCCCTTGCGCGCTGTGATTACATGATTACATGATCACAACAGAGCAGCAGGAGCGGGTGCACGGCTGGTTCGCCGGTCGACTGCCCGCGGGATGGCAGCCGGCCGAGGTGACCCTCGACCGGGAGGAGATCGTGGTCGTGCTGACCACGCCGGACGTCGAGCTCGCCGACGCGAGCGAGGCCGCCCTGGCCGAGGCGCGGGCCGGGCGGGCGTCGTCCTTCCGCGAGGAGACGCGCGCGCAGCGCATGGAGATCGCCGCCGAGGCCCAGCACCGCTACGAGCGGAAGGTGTCGTGGGGCGTGCGGGTCGGCCCCCACCGGGAGCTGTGGACCCACGTCTCGGCGCCGGTGATGACCCGGCTGCGCCAGCCGCAGCGGCTCGTCCTCGACACCCTCGTGGACGCCGGGGTGGCGCGGTCGCGCTCGGACGCGCTCGCGTGGTGCGTGCGGCTCGTCGGCCAGCACGAGGGCGACTGGCTCGCCGAGCTGCGCGGTGCGATGGACGCCGTCGCCACGGTGCGGGCCCAGGGCCCGGTGGCGTGAACGGCCGGGAGCGCTGGGCGGCGTCCTGCTGTAACGCGGAGTTCCGGGGACTGTGAGCCCGTCAGGACGGGTGGGAAGTCCCCCTAACTCCGCGTTACAGCGGAGCGGGGCTCAGCCGAGCACACCCTCCACGGCCGCGACGAGGGCCGGGTCCTCGGGGACGACGCCGGGGGAGAAGCGGGCGACGACGGCACCGGAGCCGTCGATGAGGAACTTCTCGAAGTTCCAGGCGATGTCGCCGGCCTCGCCGTTCTCGTTGGGCGTGGCGGTGAGCTCGGCGTAGAGCGGGTGGCGGCCCTCGCCGTTGACCTCGATCTTCTCGGTCATCGGGAAGGTGACGCCGTAGGTGGCCGAGCAGAACTCCGCGATCTCCTCCGACGTGCCGGGCTCCTGGCCGCCGAACTGGTTGCACGGCAGACCCACCACGGTGAAGCCGCGGGCGGCATACTGCTCGTGCAGCGCCTCCAGTCCCGTGTACTGCGGCGTGAGCCCGCACTTGCTGGCCACGTTGACCAGCAGTGCGGGCTTGCCGCCGGTGATCTCGCCGAGGGTCGCGGCCGAACCGTCGAGGCGGCCGATCGAGGTGTCGAGGATGCTCATGTCCTCAGAGCGTAGAGGCGGTCTCCAGCAGGACGTCGCCGCCCTCGCGGTCGGCCGGCGGGGTCCACCGCCGTCCCGGCAGGGCGAGCAGTGCCCCGGCCGCGCCCACGAGGCACAGCGCGCCGATCACCAGGCAGCCGGTCGAGAGGCCGTCCATGAAGGCCGACTCCATCGCGAGCCGGACGGCGGGCACGCTCGCTCCGATGCTGTCGGCGACGCCGACCGACTCCTTCGCGGCCTCCAGCTGGCCCGCGGGCAGTCCGCCGCCGGAGAGCAGGTCGCCGAGCCGGCTGGCGTAGACGCTGGAGAAGACCGAGCCGATGACGGCCACGCCGAGGGTGCCGCCGAGCTCGCGGGTGGCGTCGTTGACCGCCGACCCGACGCCGGCGCGCGAGGGCGGGAGCACCTGCATGATCGACTCGGTCGCCGCCGTGCTCACCAGGCCGAGGCCCAGACCCATGAGCACCATCTGCGGCACGATCGTCGTCGGGTAGGAGATGTCGACGTCGCCGGTGGAGATCCACAGGAACGAGCTGCCCAGCAGCGCCAGACCGGCGGTGACGACCGTCTTGGTGCCGAGCCGGGGGGCGATCAGGCCGCCGACGATCGAGGCGATGGCGATGCAGGCCGCGACCGGGATCGTGCGGGCGCCGGCGCCCAGCGGGGAGTAGTCGCGCAGGAACTGGAAGAACTGCGTGATGAGGAAGATGAAGCCGAAGAGGGAGAAGAAGGCGATCGTCACGGCTCCGGACGCCGCGCTGAAGCGCGGGTCGGCGAAGAGGCTGACGTCGAGCATGGGGTGCTCGGCGCGGCGCTCGACGGCCACGAACAGTGCGATGAGGGCGGCGGCCGCGGCGAAGCCGAGCAGGGTGGCCGCGGAGCTCCAGCCGCGCTCGGGGCCCTCGATGATCGTGTAGGTGAGCAGGCCGAGCGCGGCGATGGAGACGCCGAGACCGGGCAGGTCGAGCGGCGGGACGCCGGGATCGCGCGACTCCGGCACGAAGGCGAGCGTCATGCCGATCGCCAGCACCGCCACCGGCACGAGCGCCCAGAAGACGGCGTGCCAGGTGAAGTGCTCCAGCAGCCAGCCACCGGCCACCGGGCCGAGCGCCACGCCCATGCCGGTGCTCGCGCCCCAGGCGCCCAACGCCGCTGCGCGCTCGCCGCGCTCGCGGAAGGTGTTGGCGATGATCGACAGCGTCGTCGGGAAGATCAGGGCCGCGAAGACGCCCATGACGAAGCGCAGGGAGATGAGCGCTCCGGCGCTGTCGACGAGGGCGGCCACCCCGCTCGCGGCGGCGAAGCCGACGAGCCCGAGCAGCAGGGACGGCCGCCGTCCGAACCGGTCGGAGAGCGAGCCCATCGCCAGCACGAGGGCGGCGAAGGCGAGGTTGTAGCCGTCGACGATCCACAGCAGGTCGCGGGTGCCGGCGTCGAGCTCCCGAGCGAGGTCGGGCAGCGCGACGTTCACGATCGTGGTGTCGAGGTTGATGGTCAGGGCAGCGAGGCACACCGTGACGAGCACGAGCGGCTTGCGGATCGCGGTGGGTGAGGACATCGGGGCTCCTGGGGTCTCGGTCCGATGAAGTGGACGGCGTCAACATCGCCGATGACGAGAGTGTGGAGCCTCGATGTGGATGGTGTCAACACTGGGGTGCGGGACGGCTCTCGCGACCGCCGTGGTGCCCGCCTCAGGACCGCGGCGGACCGCTCGAGGCGCGCACCCGCAGCTCGGTGGGCAGCGCGGTGACACCATCGGTCTCGGCGCTGATGAGCAGGCCGACCGCCGCGGATCCGGCGTCGCGCGTGCGCTCGGCCAGGGTGGTCAGGGGCGGGTGGCAGAAGTCGGCACCGAAGATGTCGTCGAAGCCGACGACGCTGATGTCGGCGGGCACGGCGACGCCCCGCTCGGCCAGCCGGCGCAGCACGCCGATCGCGAGCATGTCGTTGTGGCAGACCACCGCCCGTGCACCGGCGGCGAGGGCGGCGTCGGCGGCCCCGGGGCCGCCGGCCAGCGTGGGCGAGTAGGGGCCCCAGCGCACCGCCTGGACACCGAGGTCGGCGCAGGCGCGCTGCAGCCCGGCCCAGCGTCGCGCCCCCGACCAGGAGCCGACCGGGCCGCCGAGGAACACCAGCTCGCGATGGCCGAGGGAGGCCAGATGCTCCACGACCTGGCGGGTGCCGGATTCGTAGTCGGCGACGACGGCCGGCAGTCCGGGCGTGGCCCGGTTGAGCAGCACGATCCGGCTGCGGGCAGCCGCCTCGCGCAGGGCGTCGTCGGGCAGCCGGGAGGCGGCGACGACGAAGCCGTCGACGGCGGGGTCGAGGCTGGTCAGCAGGTGCTGCTCGCGTTCGGGGCTCTCCTGGGTGTCGGCGACCACCAGCGTCCGTCCGGCCCGGGCGGCCGCCTGCTCGGCGCCGGTGATGATGCCGCTGAAGAAGGGGTTGGTGAGGTCGGGCACGAGCAGCGCGAGGGTCTGGGTGCGGCCGGTGCCCATGGCGCGGGCGGCCGGGTTCGGCACGTAGCCGAGCTCGTCGGCGACCCTCAGCACGTGTTCGCGGGTGGCGGCGTTGACCCGCTGGGGCCGGGTGAAGGCGCGTGAGACGGTGGAGGTCGCGACGCCGGCGGCGCGGGCGACGTCGGTGATGGTCGCGCGGCGCTCCCGGGTCACGGAGCCGAGTATGCCGCTCGATCGGCACCGACCGGCTCGTCCCACGCCGGAGGGATGGCAACGAATGGCAAACGATTGCCATGTGATCGGGGCCACTCCTAGCGTCGTCGCACCGCATGCTCGCCGGAGCGTGCCCGACCAGACCAGGAGCCGGGAGCCATGACGACCACCCCGATCCCCGCCCCGCCGGAGCGCCCGGCGCCGCCCACCGCGACCCCGCGCCGTGCCGCCCTCGCCGCGTGGAGCGGCAGCGCGCTGGAGTACTACGACTTCGCGATCTACGGCACCGCCGCGGCGCTGGTCTTCCCCGACGTCTTCTTCCCCGACAGCGACCCCACGACGGCCACCATCGCCTCCTTCGCCACCTTCGGCGTCGGCTACGTCGCCCGCCCGATCGGCTCCTTCCTCATGGGCCACGTCGGCGACCGGCTCGGCCGCAAGCGGGTGCTCATCGGCACCCTGCTGCTGATGGGCATCTCGACCTTCCTCGTCGGCTGCCTGCCGACCTACGAGCAGGTCGGTGCGCTCGCCCCCGCCCTCCTCGTCGCGCTGCGCCTGCTCCAGGGCCTCTCCGCGGCCGGCGAGCAGGCCGGCGCCAACTCGATGTCCTTCGAGCACGCGCCCGCCGACCGACGCGGGTTCTTCACCAGCTTCACCCTCAGCGGCACCCAGGGCGGCCAGGTGATCGCCCCGGCGGTCTTCCTGCCGCTCGCGGCGCTGCTCTCCGACGACCAGCTGCAGAGCTGGGGCTGGCGGGTGCCGTTCTGGTTGAGCGCGGTCGTCGTCCTCGCCGGCTTCCTCATCCGTCGCACCCTCGAGGAGACCCCGGAGTTCCGGCGCGCCGCCGCCGACGCCGAGCGGACGCCGACCCGGGCACCGCGCACCCCGCTGCGCGAGCTCTTCGCCGACCACGCCGCCAGCGTCGTGCGGGTGTTCTTCGCCGCGTTCATCGCGATGGTCAACACCACGTTCGCCGTCTTCGCGCTCTCCTTCGCCACCTCCGACGACTACGGCGTCGGCATCAGCTCCACCGCCATGCTGTGGCTCGCGATCGTCGCGAACATCGTCGCCGTCGGCGTCATCCCGCTGTGGGCGCGGCTCTCGGACCGTGTGGGCCGCAAGCCGGTCTTCGTCTCCGGCCTGCTCGGCACCGCGGTCCTGGTCACGGGCTTCCTGTGGGCGATCTCCCGCGGCGACACCCTGCTGACGATCGTGCTCGGCATCGCGCTGGCCGGCGTCGTCTACTCGATGCCGAACGCCTGCTGGCCGGCCACGTACGCCGAGTACTTCCCGACCTCGGTGCGGCTCTCGGGCACGGCGATCGGCACCCAGTTCGGCTTCGCGCTGGCCGGATTCACCCCGGCCATCGCCGAGGCGCTCATGGGGGGCGAGGCCGGCAACTGGTGGCGTGTCGCCGCCTTCGCCGCCGGTGCCTGCCTCGTCTCCGCCGTCGCCGTGCTCACCGGTCCCTCGGGCACCCACCGCGTGCCGACCGAACGCCTGGGCCGCGCCGACGCCTCGCCCGTCGTCCGCCCGCTCGCGGAGTCGGTGGCGCGATGAGCGGACTGACCCTCGGCCTGGTCGGCGCCGGCATCGGCGCCAGCCTCACCCCGGCACTGCACGAACGCGAGGCCCGTGAGCAGGACCTCCTGCTGCGCTACCACCGCATCGACGCCGAGGCCGGCGGCTTCGGCGTCGAGGACCTGCCCGAGCTGCTGCGTTGGGCGCGCACCCTCGGGTTCGCCGGGCTCAACGTCACCCACCCCTTCAAGCAGGCCGTCGTCGGACTGCTCGACGACGTCGACGACGCCGCCGCCGACCTCGGAGCGGTCAACACCGTGGTGTGGCGCGGGGGCCGCAGCGTCGGCCACAACACCGACTGCACCGGCTACGGCCGCGCCTTCACCGAGGGGCTCGGCGACGCCGCCCGCGACCGCGTGCTGCTCCTCGGCGCCGGCGGAGCCGGCCTCGCCGTCGGCTATGCCCTGCTCGCCCAGGGGGTCGGCACCCTCACCGTCCACGACGCCGACCCGGCGCGTGCCGAGGAGGCGGTCGTGCGGCTCGAGAAGCGCTTCGACGCCGAGCGGCTCGCCGTCCTGAGCGATCCGCGCCTTCTCCCCGCGGCCGTCGGCGGCTCCGACGGGCTGGTCAACGCGACGCCGGTGGGCATGCTCGGCCACCCCGGCTCCCCCGTCGACCCCCACCACCTCGATCCGGCGATGTGGGTCTCCGACGTCGTCTACTTCCCCCTCGAGACGGAGCTGATCCGGGCCGCCCGCGCCCGGGGCTGCCGCACGCTGCCGGGCGGGGCGATGGCGGTGGGCCAGGCGGTCGATGCGTTCGCGCTGTTCACCGGTCGCCGCGCCGAGGCCGATCGGATGGCCCGGCACTTCGCGGAGCTGACCCGATGAGCACCGCGCAGGCCGCCCGAGCAGCCCGAGTCGCCCCGACCGCCGGTCCCGCCGGTCCGCAGCGCTCGCGCCGCGGCATCGCCACCGTCTCGCTCTCGGGACTGCTGGCCGACAAGCTCGAGGCCGCCGCCGCCGCGGGATTCGACGGCGTCGAGATCTTCGACAACGACCTGGTCGCGAGCCCGCTGAGCCCGCGCGAGGTCGCCCGGCGGTGCGCCGACCTGGGGTTGAGCATCGATCTGCTCCAGCCGTTGCGCGACGTCGAGGGCCTGCCGGCGGCGGAGGTGGCCGCCGCGCAGCGCCGCACCCGCCGCAAGCTGGAGGTGGCCGTCGAGCTGGGGGCACCGGCGATCCTCGTGTGCTCCTCGGTGCGGCCCGACGCCATCGACGACCCCGATCTCTCCGCCGCGCAGCTCGCGGCGCTCGCCGATCTGGCGGCCGACCACGGCGTCGTCCTGGCCTACGAGGCGCTGGCCTGGGGGCGCCACGTGCACCGCGTCGGTCAGGCGTGGGACGTCGTGCGGCGCGCCGACCATCCCGCGCTGACGCTGGCCGTCGACACCTTCCACCTGCTCTCGCGCGGCGACGACGCGTCGTCGCTGGCCGGCATCCCGGGTGAGCGCATCGGCTTCCTCCAGGTCGCCGACGCGCCGCTGCTGCGCATGGACGTCCTGGAGTGGAGCCGTCACCACCGCTCCTTCCCGGGTCAGGGCACCCTCGACGTCGCCGGCGTCGTCGCGGCCGTCCTCGAGGCCGGCTACGACGGCCCGGTGTCCCTGGAGGTCTTCTCCGACGTCGTCCGCGAGGCGCCCGCCGCGGAGACCGCCGCCGATGCGATCCGCTCCCTCGCCTACCTCGACGACGAGGTCGCCCGCCGCCGCGGACGCACGCCCACGACGCCGCCGGCGCCGGCCCGGGTCGACCCCGCCTTCCTGGAGCTGCCCGCCGACGCCGGCACCGAGGACGTCCTGCGTCGGCTCGGCTTCGAGCTGGTCGGCTGGCACCGGCACAAGGCCGTGGCCCGCTGGCGGCGCGGGGAGGCCGAGGTGCTCCTCAACGCCGCGGCCGACCGTCCGGCGCTGGGCCTGGTCACCGAGCCGGTGGCGCGGCTGGCCGAGCGGGCCCGCGACCTGGGGCGCCCGGCCGCCCGCGTCACGCGCCGCGACGACGACGCCGCCCTGCCCGGGGTGGTCTCGCCCGGAGGTCTCGCGGTCTTCGCCAGCGCCGCCGACGGCGTCGACGACTGGCGTCGCGACTTCCCCGCGCCGGAGCCGAGCGCAGCCGCGGGACTGCGGCTGGACCACCTCAACCTCGCCGTCGACCCGACGCGGCTGGGCGAGGAGGCCGCGTTCCTGCGCACGGTGCTCGGCCTCGCGGCCGCGCCCGTGGAGGAGTTCATCGACCCCCACGGCCGGGTGCTGAGCCGGGCCTTCCGGCCGATCGACGGGTCGCTGCGGCTGGTGCTCAACGCCGTGGAGGTGCCGGAGGCGGTGCGGGCGCGCCGCCCCAGCGGCCTGAGCCAGATCGCGCTGGCCTGCGACGACCTGCGGGCCGAGGTCGTCCGCCTGCGCGAGGCGGGGCTGCCGCTGTTGGCGGTGCCCGAGAACTACTACCGCGACCTGCAGGCCCGGCTCGACCTCGACGACGCCTTGGTCGAGGACCTGCGCGCCCACGGCCTGCTCTACGACCGGATCGGCGCGGGCGAGCTGCTGCACGTCTTCACGCCGGTGCTCGGCTCGGGCATCCACCTCGAGCTGCTCGAGCGGCGCGGCGGCTACGACGGCTACGGCGCGGCCAACACCCACGTGCGGCTCGCGGCCCAGGCCACCGGCTGACGGGTCCCGCTCCGCGCCCGCCGGTGTTCCCGGTGTCAACATCGGGCGCGGAGCGAGGTACCCTCCCTCGCGTGAGCACCGCCCGCGCCTACCACCACGGCAACCTCCGGGCCGCCCTCGTGGAGGCCGGCGTCGAGGCCGTCCGCGAGGCCCGGGGCCCCGAGGGCCTGGCGGTGCGCGACCTCGCCCGCCGTGTCGGCGTCAGCCACAACGCCGCCTACCGGCATTTCGCCGACCGCGACGAGCTGCTGGAGGAGATCGCCGGCGCCGGCATGGCCGCACTCACCGCCGCCGGAGCCGCCCGGTTGGCGGCCGTCGACGACGCCGACCCCGAGCGCCGTGCCCGGCTCGCCCTGCGCGAGATCGGGCGCAGCTACGTCGACTTCGCGCGCACCGACACCGGCCTGTTCCGCGTCGCGTTCGCCGCCTACCCGAGCTCGGCCGCCGCCCAGCCGATGGTCCCCGACGACGAGGCCGCCGCCGAGGGCAGCCCGTTCGGCCAGCTGAGCACCTGCCTCGACGCCCTCGTGGACGCCGGCTGGCTGCATCCGGAGGCTCGCCCGGGCGCGGAGTTCACGTGCTGGGCGATGGTGCACGGCCTGGCGATGCTCGTGCTCGAAGGCCCGCTGCAGCATCTGGACGACGCCTCGCGCCAGGCGATGGTCGACCAGGCGCTGGCCGCCATCGACCGCAGCTACGGCGCCACCACCGGCCGGGCCGGCGACGCCTACGTTCCGCTGGGCTGAGACACCGGCGCCCGCAGGGCGACCCGCGCCATCGCGGTGAGCAGAGCGGCCATCTCGACGTCGGGCAACAGGCCCGAGCGCGGGGTGGAGTTGAGCAGTCCGAAGGTCGCATGCGCCCGGGCCCGGGCCGCGGGCAGCGAGAGGTCGGCGTCCAGGCGGCGCAGCTGCTCGGCCCAGACGTCGATGTAGCGGCGTTGCAGCAGGCGCACGCGTTCGCGGGCGTCGCGCGGCAGCGACTCCCAGTCGCGGTCCTGGACGACGATGAGCGGTCGGTGTCGCAGCGCGAAGTCGACGTGCCAGTCCAGCAGCGCCTCGAGGGCGGCCTCGGCGTCGGGCGCCTGGGCCACGCGGTCGGTCGCCACCGCCAGCAGCCGCTCGCTGATCGAGACCAGCATCTCGGCGAGCAGGGCGTCCTTGGAGGCGAAGTGCTTGTAGAGCGCCGGCCCGGAGATGCCGCACGCGGCACCGAGATCGGCCACCGACACCCCGTGGAACCCGCGCCGGGCGAACAGATCGGCGGCGATCTCGAGGATCTGCTCGCGCCGGGTGCTCACCCGACGAAGGTTAACGGATGTTCACCGCCGGGACGCCGTCCAGCGCGGCGCGGACGCGCGCGTGGTAGCCCGGCGGCTCGAGCAGGAAGGAGT
The DNA here is from genome assembly GCF_039536805.1 of Nocardioides fonticola. Lineage (NCBI taxonomy): Bacteria > Bacillati > Actinomycetota > Actinomycetes > Propionibacteriales > Nocardioidaceae > Nocardioides > Nocardioides fonticola. Next base: position 30,006 of record NZ_BAAAZH010000011.1, read on the forward strand.
CGTGCCCCCACGGCGAGCGCAGCTCGACGGCGTCGACCTCGACCCCGGCCGCACGCAGCGCCGTCACGATCGGCTCGGACTGGGCGGTCGAGAAGCGCCAGTCGGTGTCGAAGGAGGTCAGCGAGACGCGGGTGCCGTGCGCGGCCAGCCGGGCCAGACGGGACGGCGTCGCGGGGTCGCCGAGGGGATCGAAGTGGTCGAGGGCGCGGGAGAGGTAGAGGTAGCTGAGCGCGTCGAAGCGGTCGAGGAAGCTCTCGCCCTGGTGCTGCAGGTAGCTCTCGACCTCGAAGTCGACGCCGAGGGTGGCCGTACCCGGCGCCCCGTCGGGGCCCGCGGGCACCCGCCGGTGGCCGAACTTCGAGGCGAGCGACTCGGCCGAGACGTAGGTGATGTGGGCCATCATGCGCGCGACCTTCAGGCCGCGACGCGGGGTGACGCCGTGCTCGGCGTATCGACCGTCGTGGAAGTCGGGGTCGCTCATGATCGCCTCGCGGGCGACCGCGGAGAAGGCGATGTTCTCGGTGGTCAGCCGGGCCGGGGTGGCCACGAGCACGGCGTGGTCGGTGCGCTCGGGCTCGGCCAGCAGCCACTCCAGCACCTGCATGCCGCCCAGCGATCCGCCGACGAGCGCGTGCAGGCGACCGATGCCGAGGTGGTCGAGCAACCGCCGGTGCACGCTCACCTGGTCGGCCACCTCGAACAGCGGGAAGTCCAGGCCGTGCACGCGCCCGGTGGCCGGGTCGATGGAGGAGGGCCCGGTGGTGCCGCGGCAGCCGCCGAGGAGGTTCGCGCACACCACGAACCACCGGTCGGTGTCGACGGCGAGCCCGGGACCCACGAGGTTCGCCCACCAGCCGCCCTCACCGGCGATGTGGGCGTCACCGGTGAGGGCGTGGCAGACGACCACGACGTTGTCGCGCTCGGGCGCGAGCTCGCCGAAGGTCTCGTAGGCGACCTCGACGTGGGCGAGCTCGGCGCCCGAGCGCAGTCGCAGCGGATCTCCTGAGGAGGTGAGGACGACCCGCTGCGGGCCCGACCACACGGGCTGCTCCGGGCTCACGGCCGCGCGGTCACTTCGCGGCGGTGAGGGCCTGGTCGAGATCGGCGATGAGGTCGTCGACGTTCTCGATGCCGATCGAGAGCCGCACGAGGTCCTCCGGCACCCCGGCCTTCTCCAGCTCGGCGGGCGTGAGCTGGCTGTGGGTCGTGGTGGCGTTGTGGATCGCCAGCGACTTGGCATCGCCGATGTTGGCCAGGTGGCTGAACAGCTGGAGGCTCTCGACGAACCGGCGGCCGCCGTCCCGCCCGGACTTCACCCCGAAGCTCACCAGGCCGCCGTAGCCGCGGCCGGTGAAGATGCGGTCGGCGACCGCCTTGCTCGGGTCGCCCTCGAGGCCGGGGTAGTTCACCCAGCTGACCGACTCGTGGTTCTGCAGGAACCGCGCGACCTCGAGCGCGTTGGCGCTGTGCCGCTCCATGCGCAGGTGGAGGGTCTCCAGGCCCTGGAGGAAGAGCCAGGAGTTGAGCGGCGCGATCGCGGCGCCGGTGTTGCGCAGCAGCACCGTGCGCGCGCGGATGATGTAGGCGAGGTTGCCGACGGCCTCGGTCCACACGACGCCGTGGTAGGCGGCGTCGGGCTGGGTCAGGCCCGGGAACCGCTCCGCGTGCGCGGCCCAGTCGAAGGTGCCGGCGTCGACGATGACGCCGCCGATCGAGGTGCCGTGGCCGCCGATGTACTTGGTGGCCGAGTGCACCGAGACGTCGACACCGTGGTCGAAGGGGCGGGCGAGGAACGGCGTGGTGGCGGTGTTGTCGACGATGAGCGGCAGGCCCTTGGCGTGGGCGGCGTCGGCCCAGGCGCGCAGGTCGACGACGTTGAGCTTGGGGTTGCCGACGGTCTCGGCGAAGACGAGCTTGGTGCGCTCGTCGACGGCGGCGTCCAGCGCGGACGGGTCGTCGGGGTCGACGAAACGCACCTCGATGCCGAACTGCGGCAGCGTGTGCGCGAAGAGCGCGTAGGTGCCGCCGTAGAGGGTCGAGATGGCCACGATGTTGTCGCCGGCGTAGGTCAGGTTGAGCACGGCGTAGGTGATGGCGCTCGAGCCGGACGCCGTCGCGAGGGCGCCGACGCCGCCCTCGAGCTGGGTGATGCGCTCCTCGAAGACCGACTGGGTCGGGTTCATGATGCGCGTGTAGATGTTGCCGGGCTCGGCCAGCGCGAAGAGGTTGGCGGCGTGGTCGGCGTCGTTGAAGACGTAGGACGTCGTCTGGTAGATCGGCACGGCCCGGGCGTTGGTGGCCGGATCGGCGACCTCCTGTCCGGCGTGCACGGCGAGGGTCTCGGGGCGGTAGGTCATGACGGGCTCCTGGGGCGGACGACGCTGTCTGGTGCGAACACTCTAAAGTCGATCAAGTCACTCCACAATGCAGTGTCCGCCACCTGATCCGCCCGCCGAGCCAGCAGGAGCCAGCCGTGCCCCACCCCGAGCCCCAGCCCGAGCCCCAGCCCGTCCGCTTCAACGCCTTCGACATGAACTGCGTCGGTCACCAGTCGCCCGGTCTGTGGCGGCACCCCCAGGACCGCTCCCGCGACTACCGCGACCTCGACTACTGGACGGGCCTGGCCCGCACCCTCGAACGCGGCGTCTTCGACGGCCTGTTCATCGCCGACGTGCTCGGCACCTACGACGTCTTCGGCGGCAGCGACGAGGCCACGCTCCGGGCCGGCACCCAGGTGCCGGTCAACGACCCGATGATGCTCGTCTCGGCGATGGCGCACGTGACCGAGCACCTCGGCTTCGGCATCACCGCCGGCACCGCCTACGAGCACCCGTATCCGTTCGCCCGTCGCATGTCGACGCTCGACCACCTCACCCGCGGTCGCGTGGGCTGGAACGTCGTCACCGGCTACCTGCCCTCGGCCGCCCGCAACATGGGGCACGACGACCAGCTCGAGCACGACGAGCGCTACGACCACGCCGAGGAGTACCTCGAGGTGCTCTACAAGCTGTGGGAGGGCTCCTGGGAGGACGACGCCGTCGTCCTCGATGCCGCCGGCGGTCGCTTCACCGACCCCGCCAAGGTGCATCCGATCGAGCACCACGGCCGGTGGTTCGACGTCCCCGGCATCCACCTGTGCGAGCCGTCGCCGCAGCGTTCGCCCGTGATCTTCCAGGCCGGGTCGTCCCCGCGCGGAGTGGCCTTCGCGGCCCGCCACGCCGAGGCGATCTTCGTGGCGCCGCCGACCAAGGAGATCCTCGCCGACACCGTCCGTCGCATCCGGGCGGCGCTGGTGGAGGAGGGCCGCGCGCCCGACTCGGCACGCATCTACGCGCTGATGACCGTCATCACCGACGCGACGTCCGAGGCTGCCCACACCAAGCACGAGGAGTACCTCGCGCACGCCGATCTCGAGGGGGCGCTCGTGCTGTGCTCGGGATGGATGGGCGTCGACCTGTCGCGCTACCGGCTCGACGAGCCCGTGGGAGCGATCCGGTCCAACGCCATCCAGTCCGCGGTCGCGGCGTTCAACCAGGCCGACCCGAAGGGCGGGGAGTGGACCGTGGGCGACATCGCGCGCTGGGCCGCCATCGGCGGGCTGGGGCCGCGCATCGTGGGGTCCGGCGAGGAGGTCGCCGACGAGCTCCAGGCCTGGGTCGCCGAGACCGGGGTCGACGGGTTCAACCTGGCCTACGCCATCACCCCCGGCACCTTCGAGGACGTCGTCGAGCACGTCGTCCCGGTGCTCCAGGAGCGCGGCGTCTACCCGACGTCCTACGAGCCGGGCACGCTGCGCGAGCGGCTCTTCGGCCGCGGCGACCGCCTGCCCGAGGAGCACCACGGCGCCTCCTTCCGACGCGTCCGGGTGTGATCCCTCGACGCACTGGTTAACGCTCGCTAACCTGGCGGGGTGAGCACCCCCGACCTGCGCAGCCTCACCGCCGAGCTGCACGAACGCCTCGCGCGCGTGCGGCTCGGCGGCAGCGAGTCCAGCCGCCGCCGGCACGTCGAGCGCGGCAAGCTGCTCGCCCGCGACCGCATCGACCACCTGCTCGACCCCGGCAGCCCGTTCCTCGAGCTCAGCCCGCTTGCCGCCTACGGCATGTACGCCGACGACGACCCCTGGGCCGTGCCGAGCGCCGGCATCGTGGCCGGCATCGGGCGCGTGCAGGGCCGCCTCGTGGTCGTCGCCGCCAACGACGCCACCGTCAAGGGCGGCACCTACTACCCGATGACGGTCAAGAAGCACCTGCGCGCGCAGACCGTCGCCGCCGAGAACCGGCTGCCCTGCGTCTACCTCGTCGACTCCGGCGGGGCGTTCCTGCCGATGCAGGACGAGGTCTTCCCCGACCGCGAGCACTTCGGGCGGATCTTCTTCAACCAGGCGAACATGAGCGCACGCGGCATCCCGCAGATCGCCAGCGTCATGGGCTCCTGCACCGCCGGCGGCGCCTACGTGCCGGCGATGAGCGACGAGACCGTCATCGTGCGCGGGCAGGGCACGATCTTCCTCGGCGGCCCGCCGCTGGTGAAGGCCGCCACCGGCGAGGTCGTCACCGCCGAGGAGCTCGGCGGCGGCGACGTGCACGCCCGCACCTCCGGCGTCGTCGACCACCTGGCCGAGGACGACGACCACGCCCTGGCCATCGTGCGCGGCATCGTCGACACCCTGCGTCCCGACCCGGCGCCGTCCTGGGAGGTGCGCACGCCCGAGGAGCCCGCCCTCGACCCCGCGGGCCTCTACGACGTCGTCCCGGCCGACACCCGCACGCCCTACGACGTCCGCGAGGTCATCCGCCGGGTCGTCGACGGCTCGCACTTCAGCGAGTTCAAGCAGCTCTACGGCGAGACCCTCGTGTGCGGCTTCGCCCACGTCTGGGGCCACCCCGTCGGAATCGTGGCCAACAACGGCATCCTCTTCAGCGAGTCGGCCCTCAAGGGCGCGCACTTCGTCGAGCTGTGCAACCAGCGCGGCATCCCGCTGCTCTTCCTGCAGAACATCTCCGGCTTCATGGTGGGTCGCGAGTACGAGAACCGCGGCATCGCGCGCGACGGCGCCAAGCTGGTCACGGCGGTGGCGTGCAGCGTCGTCCCGAAGCTGACCGTCGTCATCGGCGGCTCCTTCGGGGCCGGCAACTACGGCATGTGCGGACGCGCCTACGACCCGCGCTTCCTGTGGATGTGGCCCAACGCGCGCATCTCGGTGATGGGCGGCGAGCAGGCCGCCACCGTGCTCGCCACGGTCGCCGGCAAGGAGGCCGGCCCGGAGGCCGAGGAGTTCAAGGCGCCGATCCGCGCCCAGTACGAGACCCAGGGCTCGCCCTACTACGCCACCGCGCGGCTGTGGGACGACGGCGTCATCGACCCGATCGACACCCGCCGCGTGCTCGGCATGGCGTTGGAGACCGTCGGCCGCGCCCCGGTGCCCGAGCCCTCCTACGGCGTCTTTCGCATGTGATGGGAACCCAGATGAAGACCCTCCTCATCGCCAACCGCGGCGAGATCGCGATCCGCGTCATGCGCACCGCCGCCGCGATGGGCATCCGCACCGTCGCGATCCACACCGACCTCGACGCCGGCGCCCCGCACGTGCGGGAGGCCGACACCGCCGTGCGCGTGGAGAGCTACCTCGACGTCGAGGCCGTCGTCGCGGCCGCCGTGGCCTCGGGCGCCGACGCGGTGCACCCGGGCTACGGCTTCCTCTCCGAGCGGGCGCCGTTCGCGGCGGCCGTCGCGGCAGCGGGGCTGACCTTCGTCGGCCCGAGCGCCGAGGTCATCGAGCGCATGGGCCGCAAGGACGCCGCCCGCGAGATCGCCGAGGCCGCGGGCGTGCCCGTCGTCCCGCGAGGCGACGGCGACGGCGTCCCGACGTCGTTCCCGGTGCTCGTGAAGGCGGCCGCCGGCGGCGGCGGCAAGGGCATGCGCATCGTGCGGGCCGCCGAGGAGTACGAGGAGGCGGTGATCGCGGCCCGCCGCGAGTCCGAGCGCGCCTTCGGCGACGGCACCCTGCTGGTCGAGAAGTACGTCGAGCGCGGCCGGCACATCGAGGTGCAGGTGCTCGCCGACGCCCACGGGCACGTGGTGCATCTCGGCGAGCGCGACTGCTCCAGTCAGCGGCGCCATCAGAAGGTGCTCGAGGAGGCGCCGGCGCCCGACCTCGACCCCGCGGTGCGCGCGCTGGTGTGCGAGGCGAGCGTCGCGCTGGCCCGGCAGGTCGGCTACGTCAACGCCGGCACCGTGGAGTTCCTCCTCGACGTCGAGACGGGTGAGGCGTACTTCCTGGAGATGAACACCCGCCTCCAGGTCGAGCACCCCGTCACCGAGCTCGTCACCCGCATCGGCGGCGAGCATGTCGA
>NZ_BAAAZH010000011.1:36432-67637 GCF_039536805.1 Nocardioides fonticola
GGCCATGCCATCGAGGCCCGGGTCTACGCCGAGGACGCCTACGCCGGGTTCCTGCCGCAGGCGGGCACGGCGACCTTGGTGCAGTGGCCCGAACGGGTCGAGGGCATCCGACTCGATCACGCGCTGGAGTCCGGGCAGGTCGTCAGCACCGCCTACGACCCGATGCTCGGCAAGGTGATCGCCTACGGCGACGACCGCGAGGAGGCCCGGGCGCGGCTGGTCGAAGCGCTCGACCACACGGTGATCCTCGGGCTGACCACCAACACCGGCTACCTGCGCGCGCTGGCCGACACGCCCGAGTTCACCGCCGGCGCCCTCGACACCGCGTGGCTCGACCACCACCAGCTGCCGGCGCCCGACGACGCCGACGCGCGCGTCCTGGCTGCCGTCGTCATCTCGGCGGAGGCCGGCGAGCGGCCGGGGCCCTGGCGGGGCGACGGTTTCCGCAGCTCGGGCGGCGTCGCGCCGGTCATCCGGCACGGGCACACGTTCCCCGTGCGGCGCGGCTGGTTCTCCGCCTGGCGAAACCGCGACCTCGTCGAGATGACGCTCGACGACGGCACCACCGGATCGGTGCGACTCAGCCGGAGCGCGGTGGAGGTCGTCGTCCGCGGGCAGCGCTTCGTGTTCGCCGCCCGCGACACCGCCTGGACCGGCACGAGCGCCGGTGACGGCACGGTCACCTCGCCGATGCCCGGCACCGTGCTCGACGTGCGCATCGCGCTGGGGGCCGAGGTGGCCGAGGGCGACGTGCTCGGCGTGGTCGAGGCGATGAAGATGGAGCTCGCCCTCACCGCGCCGTTCGCGGGCACGGTCACGGCCGTCGACGCCGTGGCCGGCGCGCAGGTCGCGCTCGGCGCCCCGCTGTTCGTCGTCGAGCCCGTCGTCGAGCCCGCCGGGGGGACCGCATGAGCGGCGCGGACGCCGTCGGCCTGCCGATGCGGGTGCCGGCGGCCGGGCTGCCCGAGGCCGTCACGATCTACGAGGTCGGCCCGCGCGACGGCCTCCAGAACGAGAAGGCGGTCGTGCCGCTGGCGGTGAAGGCGGAGTTCGTCACCCGCCTCCTCGACGCCGGGCTGCCGATCGTGGAGGCCACCAGCTTCGTGCACCCGCGGTGGGTGCCCCAGCTGGCCGACGCCGCCGAGCTGATGACCGAGCTCGGCGACCGGCTGGGCGATCGCGCCCGCGACTTACCCGTGCTGGTGCCCAACGACCGCGGCCTCGACCGCGCCCTCGCGCTGGGGCAGCGGCACGTCGCCGTCTTCGGCTCCGCCACCGAGACCTTCGCCCAGCGCAACCTCAACTGCGGCTACGAGGAGCAGTTCGCGATGTTCGCCCCCGTCGTCGAGCGGTCCCTGGCCGCCGGGATCGACGTGCGGGCGTACGTGTCGATGTGCTTCGGCGATCCATGGGAGGGTCCGGTCGCGCTCGAGCGGGTCGTGGCGGCCGGCGTCCGCCTGCTCGGGCTCGGCGCCTCCCAACTGAGCCTGGGCGACACGATCGGCGTCGCGACCGCCGGTCATGTGACGGCGTTGATCGAGGCGTTCGGTGCGGCCGGCGTCGGTGTCGACCGGCTCGCCCTGCACTTCCACGACACCTACGGCCAGGCGCTGGCCAACGTGCAGGCGGGCCTGCGCGCCGGCGTCACCACCTTCGACGCCTCCGCCGGCGGACTCGGCGGTTGCCCCTACGCCCGCAGCGCCACCGGCAACCTGGCCACCGAGGACCTCGTCTGGATGCTCGAGGGTCTCGGCATCGCCCACGGTGTCGACCTCGCCGCCGTCGCCGCGACGAGTGCCTGGATGGCCGGGCATCTGGGGCGGCCCAGCCCCTCGGCCGCCGCCCGCGCCCTCGCCCCGGCGCTCGACCGCCCGGCCGATCAGGCAGAATCGGGCGGGTGAGCGGCCCCCGGCGGATCTTCCTGCACATCGGCGCCCCCAAGACCGGCACCACCTACCTGCAGGACCGGCTCGCCCGCAACGCCAAGACCCTCGGCCAGCATGGCGTGTCCTTCCCCGGTCGTGGCGTCGGGACGAGCGCCCCGCTCTTCCACTTCCGCGCGGCGCTCGACCTGCTCGGCCAGGACTGGGGCGGCCCGCCCGGACACGCCGAGGGCAGCTGGGAGGCCCTCGTGCGTCGCGTGCGCCGCGCGTCCGGCGACGTGATCATCAGCCACGAGATCCTGGCCCCGGCCCCCGCTGAGCAGGCCGACCGTGCCAAGCGCGAGCTGGCCGGCGACGACGCCGAGGTGCACATCGTCTACACCGCCCGCGACCTCGGGCGGCAGATCCCCGCGGCCTGGCAGGAGAGCGTCAAGCAGGGACGCCGGTGGACCTACCGCGCCTTCACGCGCCGGGTGAAGCGGCGCGAGTCGTGGTTCTACCGCTCCTTCGACCTGCCCTCGGTGCTCACCACCTGGTCGGCGGGCCTGCCGCCCGAGCAGGTGCACGTCGTCACGGTGCCGCCGCGCGGGAGCGGCGGCGACCTGCTGTGGGAGCGCTTCTGCGCTGCCGTCGGGATGGACCCCGCCTGGGCGCCCGAGGAGAGCACCCGTCGCAACCCGTCGCTGGGCGCGGCCGAGACGACCGTGCTGCGCCGCCTCAACGCCGAGCTGGGTCGGACGGCGCGCCGCACCCGGGAGTTCGACGAGCTCGTGCGGTCCTACCTGGCCGAGCACGAGCTGGTGGGCCGCGACTCCCGACCGGTCCCGCTGCCGCCGGGCATGTACGAGTGGGCGGCCGCGGAGACCGAGCGCTGGATCGAGTGGGTCGAGGCCAGCCGCGTGCAGGTCGTCGGCGACGTCGCCGACCTGCGGTTCGCGCCCACCGAGCGGGGCCCCCGCAAGGGCTGGGGCAACCCCGACAAGGTCGCGAAGGCCGAGCAGCTGGACGCCGCCCTCGTGGCGCTGGCGGCCATGACGCGTGAGGCCGCGCGGCGTCCCCAACCGACCGAGCAGCTGGTGGCCCGCGTCGTCGACGGCGTCCGGCGACTGCGCGACCAGTGAGCGGTCCGGTGATGGCGAGCGAGGGCACCGGGATCGCCTGGGCGTGGGTCGAGCACCTGCGGGCCGGCGGCACGACTGCATGGTCCTCCTGGCTCGCCGAGGGTGCCGTGGGCGCTGCCGGCACCCCGGACGCGACCCGCGTGCTGCCCGGCGCCCAGAACCTCGCGCTGCTGCGCCGCCTCAACCTCGCCGCCCCCGGCGGCGTCGACCCGCGCACCGCCGACGCCGTCCTCGCGGCCTCGGCGACCGGGCGCGGACGCCCGGTCTACACGCTCGCCGGCCTCGGTCCGCACCGCTGGGGCCCGCCGCCGGTCGATCCCGACACGTTGGCCGACGCCGAGCTCGTGCGCATCGCCGCGAGCGTGCTGGCCGACCGGCTCGTTCCCCGGGCCGATCGGCTCAGCGTGCCGCGCGCCGGACGCCCGCGCCCGTGGCGCCGTCGTTACCGCCTCGTCGGCGACCCGTGGTGGGCCGACCCGGCCCGGGAGCGGTTGGTCGCGGCCGGTCGCCCGCCCGGCGGTGCCGGCTCCGTGGTGCTCGTCCTCGCCCGCCCGCTCGACGAGATGCTCGCCGACGGCTGGACCGCTCGCGCCACCTCCCGCGCCGCCGTCACCTACGACCGCTGGCTGGGTCAGGCCGCGCGCGGCCGGCTCCCCTTCGCCACCGATGCGTACGCCACCGCCGAGACCTGGGCCGAGCGCGTCGGCCGCCGGCGCGTGCACGTCGTCCTCGACCCCGAGGCCCTGCCGGGCCTGCTCGGCGTCCGCTCGCTGCCGGCGCCGCCGGTGCTCGGCGCGGACGCCGTCGAGCTGTGCCGCCGCGTCGCCATCGCCCTGGGCCATCGTGTCGACCCCGCGACCCGCCGGGGTCTGCTGCGCGAGGTGCTCGTGCCCCGCCTGGCGTCGCTGCCGGTCGGCCCGCGCCGGCGCCTGGGTATCCCCGCCCGGCACCGCGACTGGGTCGCGGAGCGGGCCGAGGCGATCCGCGCCGGCATCGAGGCCGGTGGCTACCCTGTCGTCGGCGACCCCGCCGTGCTCACCGCCCTGGGCCCCTCGACCGCTCGCCCGCGCGGCGCCGGCGTCCTGGAGCTGGCCGTGGGCCAGCTGGTCGCCGCCGACCGCGAGACGCAGGGGGTGAGCTGATGGCCCGCAGGGTCCTCCTCCACGTCGGCACCCCCAAGACCGGCACCTCCTACCTCCAAGACGTGCTCTTCCGCAGCCGTCTGGAGCTCCAGCGGGCCGGCATCCTCTACCCGGCCGACCGCTTCGACGCCCACTTCCTGGCCGGTCTCGACCTCATGCAGCTGCCGTGGGGCGGGCTGGAGGCCGAGGCGATCGGGGCCTGGGGCGACCTCGCCCGCCGCGTCCGCGAGCACAGCGGGACGGCGATCATCAGCCACGAGATCCTCGCCAGCGCCAGCCGACCGCAGATCGAGCGCGCCCTGGACTCCCTCGGCGCCGGCTCCGGCACGGAGATCCACGTGCTGCTCTCGGTGCGCGACCTGGTGCGCCAGATCCCCGCGGAGTGGCAGGAGAACGTGAAGCACCGCAGCACGATCTCCTACGAGGCCTTCCTCGCCCAGCTCGCCGACCCCGCCCGCTCCGGCCGGATCGCGTCGTGGTTCTGGAGCGTCCAGGAGATCCCCGACATCCTCGACCGTTGGGCGGCCGGCCTGCCGCCCGAGCAGGTGCACGTCATCACCGTTCCGCAGCCGGGCGGCCCGGCCGACCAGCTGTGGCAGCGGTTCAGCGCGGCCTTCGGACTCGACGGGCTCGCCCTGCGCCACGAGGCCATCCGCGCCAACCCCTCCCTCGGTGTCCCCGAGACGGCGCTGGTGCGGCGCATCAACGCCTCGGCGAACGCCGTCCTCGAGCCGCGCCACTACCGTCCGCTGGTGCGCGAGCTGCTCGCCCACCAGACGCTCTCCCGGCGCACCGGCAGTCCGCGCCTGGCCCTGCCGCCGGGAAGTCACGCGTGGGCGCTGGACCTCTCCATCGGCTGGGCCGAGGAGATCCGTGCCCGCGGGTACGACGTCGTCGGCGATCTGGCCGACCTGGCCGGGGCGCCGGTCGCCGTCCCGTGGACCGATCCGGCGCACCCGGACGAGGCGCAGGTCGCCGATGCGGCGGTCGACGCCCTGCGCGCCGTCCTGCTGGAGACGGCGCGGCTGCGCGAGCGCGAGGAGCAGTTGGCGCGCGACCTCGACGACGCCCATCGCGCCCTCGAACGCGCCTACCTGCGCCCGACCTACCGGTGGCGGGAGAAGACGGTGCGGCGCCTCCAGGGCGGGCGCCTCGGTCAGCGGCTGCTGGCGCTCTACCGCTCGGCGCGGGGCAGGAGCTCCCTCTCGGCGTAACGGCCGAGCTTCCAGGTCGAGTAGCCGTCGGCGCCCATGCCGACGACGCCGCCGACGACGGGCACCCGGCGTCCGACCGTGACGGCCAGCCGCTTGCCCGCCACCCGCTGGATGAGGTCGGAGGCGACCTCGCCGGTGATCAGGCGGTCGAGGGTGGGGTCGGCGTACTCGGCGTTCGCCAGGCCGTAGGGCGTGGCGGGCAGCACCTTGTCGCGCACGAGCCCGGCGACGGTGTCCTCGCCCATGAGGATCGCGAGGATCGCGTTGCGGGTGCGCGGGTCGTCGAGGTCGTAGCCGCGCAGATGCGCGATGCCGGCGACCATGCGGCTCTGCACCAGCGCCACGCCGGCGAGGTTGGCCGGCACCGTGACGGCCGCGCTCACGACGCCGCCGATGTTGGTCAGGAAGCCCTGGGCGCCCGCGTAGCGCACGTGGTTCTCGATGACCTCGTGGATCGCGCGGGAGACGTCGCCGCGCTGCTCGCGCAGCTGCTCGTCGGCGGCCGCGGCCGCGGGCGGGAGGGGTCCGGCGCCGAGGATGGCGCGGTTGAGCGCCTCCCGGACGAAGGTGGCGGTGACCCCGGGCGCGAGATCGGTGACCTTCGGAGCGAGCCGGGCTGCGGCGGTGGCCGCCAATCCACGGCGGCTGGGGGTGCGGGCCATGGCCCCGATACTAGGAGGGTGCCCCTCGAACCTCCGCCGACCCCGTGGGCATTGCCGGGACCCGACCGGTTCGACCCGGACGACGATCTCGTGGCGATGGGGGCCGACCTCGAGCCGGGCACGCTGCTGGCGGCGTACCGCAGCGGGCTGTTCCCCATGCCGTCGGGTCCCGCCGGGCTCGGACGCCGTCGCGGGGCGATCGCCTGGTTCTCTCCGGTCCGGCGCGGGGTGCTGCCGCTCGAGGGCCTCGTGGTCTCCCGCTCGCTGCGGCGCTCGTGCCGCGACTACGAGATCCGCCTCGACACCGCCTTCGACGACGTCGTCTCGGCCTGTGCCGACCCGCGGCGTCCCGGTTCGTGGATCCACCGCGACATCCGCCGCGGCTACGGGCGTCTCCACGAGCTGGGGTGGGCGCATTCGGTGGAGGCCTGGGCCGACGGCGAGCTGGTCGGCGGCCTCTACGGGGTGGCGATCGGCGGGCTGTTCGCCGGGGAGTCGATGTTCCATCGACGGCGCGATGCCTCCAAGGCCGCGCTCGTGGGTCTCGTCGAGCTGATGCGCGACGACCACGCCGAGCGGCGCGTGCTCGACGTGCAGTGGCGCACCGACCACCTCGCCAGCCTGGGGGTCGTCGAGATCGACCGCGACAGCTACCTCACACGCCTCTCTCAGGCGTTGCCACTACCGTTGCCCGCGCCCTTCGACGACGGCGTCCGCGGACACCTCTGAGGGCGCCCGCATCCCGGCCCCGACGGCCGGCCATCCGCGTCACCGAGGAGCACCGATCGCATGAGGACCCCCACCCGCCCCCTCACCCACTCTCTCGCCGGTCTGAGCGCCGGCGTCCTGCTGCTGGGCGGTCTGCTCAGCGGCTGCGGGGGCGGTGACGACTCCTCGGCCGAGCCGTCGTCGGGGTCGACGACGGCGAGCTCGGCCACCGACACCGGCGCGTCCGGCGGCACGGGCACGGTCGCGCAGGACGCCGACACCGAGAAGTTCTGCTCGGCCTACGCCGAGATCGTGAAGAGCGGCAGCGACGACCTCGCGGTGCAGAAGAAGGCGATCGACGAGCTCGAGGCGATCGGCGTCCCGAAGTCGATGGACGCCGACGCCCGGGCCGGCTACCAGCTGCTGGTCGACGCGATCACCACGGCCAAGACCGCCGACGAGCTGAGCTCGCTGGGGGAGAAGCTCAGCCAGAGCGACACCGACAAGCTGCTGTCGTTCTCCCAGTACCTCACCACCTCCTGCGCCAGCCAGCTGGGCGTCGGGAACTGAGCCTGGCTGAGCCGGTCTGAGCGTTCGCTTGGAGTAACCCCCTAGGGGGTTCTATGCTGGTCGGTATGACGAGCTACACCCTGACCCGGGAGGTCCCGCGCCCCTTCGACGACGTGCTCGCCGAGGTGCGGGCCGGCCTGGTCGAGCAGGGGTTCGGCGTCATCAGCGAGATCGACCTGGCCGGCACGCTCCACGCCAAGCTGGGCGTCGAGGTGCCGCCCCAGGTCATCCTGGGCGCCTGCCGTCCGCAGCTCGCCCACCAGGCCCTCCAGGCCGACCCGTCGGTCGCCGCGATGCTGCCGTGCAACGTGGTGGTCCGGTCCACTGGACCATCCGAATGCGTGGTGGAGGCCTTCGATCCTGACACCATGGTGACGATGACCGGAGGCGCACCCGCCCTCGCGCTCGTCGCCACCGACGCGCGAGCGCGCCTCCTCGGCCTGCTCGACGCCCTGGCCTGACCCGGGCCGGACGACGTCACCGACCACCTCCACCCACCCACGAAGGAGCTCGCCATGGATCTCGAACCCACCGAGATGAAGGCGATCATCACCCGCATGAAGCGGGCGCACGGCCACCTCGGCAGCGTCATCCGCATGATCGAGGAGGGCTCGGACTGCGAGTCCGTGCTCACCCAGCTGGCCGCGGTCAACAAGGCGATCGCCCGCAGCGGCTACGCCATCGTCGCCACCGGCCTGCAGCAGTGCCTCGCCGAGAGCGAGGACGGCCTGGAGAGCGTCGACATCAAGAAGATGGAGAAGCTCTTCCTCGCCCTGGCCTGACCTACTTGAGCAGCTTGCTCATCCGCCGGTCGGCCAGCGGCTTCCCGCCGGTCTGACACGTCGCGCAGTACTGCAGGCTCGAATCGGCGAAGCTGACCTCGCGGACGACGTCGCCGCACGCCGGGCACGCCTGGCCGGTGCGGCCGTGCACCGCCAGGTTCGACTTCTTCTCGCCCTTCAGCTCACTGGCCGCCAACCCCCGCGAGCGGTCGACGGCGTCCTGGAGCGTGGTGCGCAGGGCGGTGTGGAGGCGGGTGAGCTCCTCGTCGTCGAGGCTGTCCGCCGGCTTGAACGGCGACATCCGCGCCGCGTGCAGGATCTCGTCGGAGTAGGCGTTGCCGATGCCGGCGATCGTGCCCTGGTGGCGCAGCACCCCCTTGAGCTGCTTGCGGCCCTCGGCCCGCAGGATGCCGGCCAGGCGCTCGGCGGTGAAGTCGTCGGTGAGCGGGTCGGGCCCCAGGCTCGCGATGCCCGGCACGTCGAGGGGGTCGCGGACGACGTACATCGCCAGGCTCTTGCGGGTGCCGGCCTCGGTGATGTCCAGGCCGCTGCCGTCGTCGAGCACGACCCGGGCCGCGAGCGTCGACTTCGTGCTCGGCTTCGGCGGGATCGTGGGCATCTCGTCGCGCCAGCGCACCCAGCCGGCCCGGGCCAGATGCAGCACCAGGTGGGTGCCGGAGGCGTCGATGTCGAGGAACTTCCCGTGCCGGCCGACCGTGTCGACGAGGGTGCCCTCCAGGGCGCGCAGCGGCGGGTCGAAGGTCTTCAGTGCCGAGAACTGCGCGACGTGGATCGTCGTGATGGCGCGGTCGCGGAGCCGGCCGGTGAGGTCCTGGGCCAGCGCCTCGACTTCGGGCAGTTCGGGCATCGGGGCCATCGTAGGGGGGCGCCCCCGCGCGTCGTCTACGGTCGACGCTAGACACCCCGATACGGTCCGATCATGGACCCCATCCGCAACCCCTACGCCCCCGGCGCGGGCCAGCGGCCGCCCGAGCTGGCCGGGCGCGACGAGGAGTTGGCGGCCTTCGACGTCGTCCTCGAGCGGGTCGCGCGGGGGCGTCCGGAACGCTCGCTGGTGCTCACCGGGCTGCGCGGGGTCGGCAAGACGGTGCTGCTCAACGCGCTGCGCGGCGCCGCGGTGCGCCGCGGCTGGGGCACCGGCAAGCTGGAGGCGCGCCCCGACCAGACCCTCCGACGCCCGCTGGCCGGGGCGCTGCACCAGGCGCTGCGCGAGCTGGCGCACCCCGAGGTCGAGCAGGCCGAGCACGTGCTCGGCGTCCTGCGCTCCTTCGCCGAGCGCCAGGCCGGGCCCGACGCGAAGCTCAAGGACCGCTGGAGCGTCGGCATCGACGCCGCCCCCGTGCGCGGACGCGCCGACTCCGGCGACATCGAGATCGACCTCGTCGAACTCCTCTCCGACGTCGGCGGGCTCGCAGCCGACGTCGGCAAGGGCGTGGCCGTGTTCATCGACGAGATGCAGGACCTCGGCGCCGACGACGTCTCGGCGCTGTGCGCCGCCTGCCACGAGCTGAGCCAGACCGGACTGCCGGTGATCGTCGTCGGCGCCGGCCTGCCGCACCTCCCCGCCGTGCTCTCGGCGAGCAAGTCCTACTCCGAGCGGCTCTTCTCCTACCGCCGCATCGACCGGCTCTCCCGCGAGGCCAGCGACCGCGCGCTGACCGCCCCGGCCGCCGAGGAGGACGCCGCCTTCGAGGCCGCCGCCCTCACGGCGATGTACGAGGTCACCGGCGGCTACCCCTACTTCATCCAGGCCTACGGCAAGGCGGTGTGGGACCTCGCGCCCCGCTCACCCATCACCGCGGACGACGTCGCGGTGGCCGCTCCCGAGGCCGAGCGCGAGCTCGCCGTGGGGTTCTTCGGCTCCCGCTACGAACGCGCGACCCCGGCCGAGCGCGACTACCTGCGGGCGATGGCCGACGCCGCCGCCGATCTCGGGGCCGACCCGGTCGGCGCCGTGGCCACCGCCGACGTCGCAGCGGTGCTCGGCAAGAAGCCGCAGTCGCTCTCGCCCGCCCGCGACGCGCTGCTCAAGAAGGGCCTGATCTACTCCGGCGAACGCGGCCGGATCGCCTTCACAGTCCCGCACTTCGGCCGCTACCTTCGCGAGCAGGCGGGCGAGTGACCCGGCGCGAGGAGGGGCGAGGATGACGCAGGGCACCGATCCGGTCGGCCAGACCGAACTGCTGCGCACCGAGGCCCGGGTGATCGCGGCCGTCGGCGAGACCGTCCGTGCCCTCGCGACCGCCCTCTTCCTCATCGCCGGCCCCTTGCTGCTCGTCGTCGTGGTGCGGGGGCTCACCGGCGATCTCGACCGTCTCGACTGGTACGTCTTCACCGGCGCGGTCGGCCTGGTGCTGGCGGGTCTGTGGTGCCTGGCCTCGGGCAGCGAGATCCGGCACGGGCGCGGGCCCTACTGAGCCAGGTCGAGACTCAGGAACACCGAGTTCGGGTCCTCGACGTAGGACCCGAACGGCGGGCAGTCCAGGAACCCGTGCCGCCGGTAGAGCGACCGCGCCGGCTCGAAGAACGCCATGCTGCCGGTCTCCAGCGAGATCCGACGGACGCCGCGCGACCGGGCGTCGTCCACGGCATGCGCGAGCATCGCGGCGGCCACCCCGCGCCCGCGGACGGCGGGCTCGGTGCGCATGCTCTTGAGCTCCTCGTGGCCCGGCTCGAGCGCGGCCAGGGCGACGGTGCCCACCAGGACGCCGTCCAGGTGGCCGGTCCACAGCCGCACCCCCGGCGCCTGCAGCGCGGTGAGGTCGAGCGCGTGCCGGCTCTCCGGCGGCGCGGTCGGCGCGAGGTCGTCGAGGTGCGCCTGGAGGAACGCGACGAGCGCCGGGTCGTCGAAGACCGCGCGGGTGATCGAGAGGGTCACGCGCCGATCATGACCGACGTCATCGATCGATCCGCGAACCTGCGGGACGCCGTCCGTCGGGAGTGGCCAGAATGAGGGCATGCGGCCGCAGGTCCTCGCCCACAGGGGAGCCAGTTTCGAGCACGCCGAGCACACGTTGGGTGCCTACATCGCGGCGCTCGACGAGGGCGCCGAAGGGCTGGAGTGCGACGTCCGGTTGACGGCCGATGGCCACCTGGTCTGCGTGCACGATCGCGATCTGCGCCGCACCGCCAGCAACCGCGGCGTCGTCTCGACGATGGATCTCGCCGACCTCGCCGAGCTCGACTTCGCCGCCTGGAAGCACCCGTGGGCCGAGCTCGACGACGAGCGGCCCCTCCGCGACGAGACCCTCGACAGCGTGCTGACGCTGCGCAAGCTCTGCGAGGTCGTGGCCGACTACGACCGCCGCGTCGACCTCGCGATCGAGACCAAGCACCCGACCCGGTACGGCGGCCTGGTCGAGCGCCGGGTCGTCGACATGCTCACCGACTTCGGGTGGACGGCGCCCGGCGGTCCGGCACGCGTCATGAGCTTCTCCTACACCGCCCTCCAGCGGGTCGAGCGGCTCGCGCCGCACGTGCGGAAGGTGATGCTCATCGAGCATGCGCGGGCCTGGCCGATGCTGCGGCGCGTCGTCGGCGAGGACTGGATCCTCGGCCCGGGCATCGCGATGCTGCGCGAGCACCCGAAGCTCGCCGAACGGATCACCGCCGCCGGCCACGACCTGCACGTGTGGACCGTCAACAAGCCCGCCGACCTCGAGCTGTGCCGCAGCCTCGGGGTCAAGGCGGTCATCAGCGACCGCCCCGCCTACATCCTCGACCTCCTGGGCGCCTGAGTGCGGACGGCGCCGATCGCATAGGGTCCGGGCATGGCGAAGAAGTCCCGAGTGAAGGCCCGCGCGTCCGTCGAGACCCCCGGCGAGGTCGGTCCCCGGCAGCCCTGCCCGTGCGGTTCGGGACGCCGCTACAAGGCCTGCCACGGCGCCCCCGGCGGGCCCGCGGCGATCTTCGTGAGCCGGCCCTTCGCCGGCCTGCCCGGCGAGTGCGACATCGTCGCCCTCCGCGAGCTGGTGCCCGCCGCCACCGCCACCCTCACGCTGGCCCCCGAGGTCTCCCCCGAGCGCGAGGACCGCAGCGTCGTCCTGTGCTCGCTGCTGCCCATGGCGGCACCGGCGATGGTGCGCGACAGCGGCGCGATCTGGCTCGGCCTCCAGGTGCAGCACGCCTTCGGCGACCCCTCGCGCGACCTCGCCGCCGTCCTGACCGCGGCGCTGGAGGCGGCGGCCGCCGGCGAGCCGGGCATCGTCGGACTCACCAGCGACCCCGGTCCGGGTCCGCGGCTGCAGGACCTCGTCGATCTCGATGCTCCCCTCGATGTCACGGTGCACGAGGGCTTCGACTACTGGGTCGCCGACGTCGAGGGTCGTGACGACCTCGCCGGTGCCCTCGACCAGGCGAACGAGGCCGCCTACCCGACCGTGCGGCTCACCCAGGTCGAGCACGCCTACTGGACCAACGTCGGCACCAAGGAGCACCTGCGCTGGGTGCGCCCCGAGCCCGAGGACCGCCTCCTCGACGCCCTCGCGCGGCTGCACGCCGCCGGTGAGGACCGCCTCGTCGAGGACTCCCGCCTCGTCGGCATGTTCCGCGCCCACGGCTTGCTCGCCCCGGTCTGGGACCTCCCGCTCGGCACCGGCGCCGAGGCCATCGAGGAGCCCGCCACCCGCTTCGGCGAGGCCCTCGAGCGCGCCCTGGCCGACGAGACCCCGCTGACGGCGTCCGAGCGGTCGGCTCGGGCCGGGCTGGCGAACCGGCAGGTCACCATCCGCTGAGCCGGACGGCGATCGGTACCGGTCTGCTGTCGGGTGCGGGGGTCTCGCGGCTCGCTGGCGCTCGCACCTCGACCACCCGGTGGGCTCAGGCCCGGCGCACCACCCACGGCTCGAGGCGCGAGTAGCCCTTGACCGACACGCGCGGCACCCGGCGGAAGCGGTAGGGGCCCTCGGGGGCGTCGTCCTCGTCGTCGTCCCGCTCCCCGGGATCGCCGAGCAGGGCGGCGTGTGCCTCGCTGTCGATGAGCACAGTGCCCGGGCGGGCGACCGAGGTGAGGCGGGCGGCGATGTTGACCGTCGGTCCGAAGACGTCGCCGAGACGCGCGATCACCTCGCCGTAGGCGATGCCGCCGCGGACGGCGGGGAACGGGTCGTCGTCGTCGGCGCCGCGGGCGGTCATCGCCAGGGCGATCTCGACGGCGTCCTCGGGGGTGTCGGCGACGAAGAGGACGGCGTCGCCGATGTTCTTCACCACGCGCCCGCCGTGGTCGAGCACGATGCTGCTGGCGACGTCCTCGAACCCCTCGATCCAATCGACCAGTTCGCCGTCGGGCAGGGTCTTGCTGCGCGAGGTGAAGCCGACGATGTCGACGAACCCGACGGCCAACGACACCACCGGCGAGGTGACGTCCTCGACCGCGATGAGCCGGTTGCCGGCGCTGGCGAGGTGGCGGCGCCACACGTAGGACTGGAGCCTCTCCAGGCGCGGCATCACCTCGGCGGTGAGCATCGTCAGCTGCTCGGCCGGGTTGGCACCCGGCACCGAGTTGGCGACCTGGGCCAGCAGCGCGACCTGCCAGTCGGCGAGCCGGGCGAACGAACGCCCCCAGGTGCGCACGAGCGCGGCTCGCGACTCCGGGCTGAGGATGCCGAACGACATCAGGTCGTGGGCCAGCCGCAACGCCTCGACGTCGGCCTCGGTGAAGGCGACCTCGTCGTCGGCGTGGTGGGGGAACCCGAGCTGGTGCCACAGCTCCTCGGCATCGGCGAGCGGGACGCCGGCCTGCGCCGACACCTGCACCCGGGTCAGGTGCGGCCGCTCGCCGAGCAGCAGCTCCTCGACGGCGTCGAGGACGCCGTCGGGGCGCTGCTCGTCGGGACTCACGCCCCGCCGTCTCCGAACCGCTCGGCAGCGACGGCCTCGAGGGCGTCGTGGAACTTCGGCATCTCGACGCTCAGCTTGGCGATCGCCTCGTCGGTGAAGTGGATGAGCTCCAGCGGGGTGAGCGCGACGATGCTCGCGGTGCGCAGCGAGCGGCGCATGAGGGCGGCCTCGCCCATGATGTCGCCCTCGCCGAGTTGGGCGATCTCCTCGCCGTGGTGGCGCACCGAGACCGTGCCGGTGAGGATGACGTAGGCCTTGTCGGCCGGCGTGCTCTCCCAGATGGGCGACCAGCCCTCGGGCAGCGTCACCCGCGTCCCGGCGGCGCTGATCTTGGCGATCTCGGCGGGGGTGAACATGCTGAAGAACGAGTCGGCCATTGCCAACACCTTTCGGTCGCGTCGGAGGAGGGCTCCCGGGCGGATCCTCCCCAATCGGGTCGTGCGTGTAAAGACAGGTGTCCGGGACGGCGCGGCACCGTCGTCCTGAGGTGGTCGCGCCGGCGCCTCAGCCCGCCGTCAGCGGATCGCGGCTGATCGGGCAGCTCATGCACCGCGGCCCGCCGCGACCCGAACCGAGTTCGGAGCCGGCGATCCGCACGACCTCGATACCGGCCTCCTCGAGGCGGTCGTTGGTGCCGTCGTTGCGCTCGTAGGCCACCGCTACGCGGGGGGCCAGGGCGAGGGTGTTGTTGCCGTCGTCCCACTGCTCGCGCTCGGCGGTGACGGGGTCGAGGCCGGTGTCGATGCGGCGCAGCGCTTCGATGCCCATCGCCTTCGCGGCCGCCTCGAGGAACGGCTCGGCCGGCGCGACGGCGAGCACCATGTCGGGGTCGCCGGGCTCCGAGGCGAGGGTGACGGCGTGGGCCTGGAGGCTGTCGGCGACGTTGGGGTACATCACGACCTGGTCGACGTCGACGAGGGTGCAGATGGTGTCGAGGTGCATGGTCGCCCGCTCCTGGGCGATCGGCACGGCGAGCACCGTGTGCGCGAGGCCGGCGTGGAAGACCTGGCGGGCGAAGCGCTCGACGCCGGCGGGCGTCGTCCGCTCGCCGACGCCGACCGCGATGACGCCCGGACCCAGCAGTAGGACGTCGCCGCCCTCGACGTGCTCGCTCTGCCAGCCGTGCAGGGTGCGGCTGCCGGCGAAGCGCGGGTGCTGGGTGTAGATCAGCTCGGTCAGCTGGGTCTCGCGGGCGCGGGCGGGCATGGCCAGCGAGGTGATCGCCACCCGATCGCCCACCCACACGCTGGAGTCGCGGGTGAAGAGCAGGTTCGGCAGCGGGTCGATGAGGAAGTCGTGCGGGTCGAGCAGGGCGGTGACCAGGCCGTGGCCGCCGCGCACCTCGTCGTTGCGGATGCCGGCGGTCAGGTAGGAGGTGAGCTCCTCGGGCGAGGCCTCGGTGAGGAACGCGGCCAGGTAGGTGCGCAGCGTGTCGCCGAGGTGCAGCCCGGCCAGGGCGCTGGTGATCGCGTGCAGCCGCGCGGACTCCGAGGCGAGGGTCTCGGTGAGCAGCTCGGTCAGGTAGAGCACCTCGACGTCGCGGGCGCGCAGCGCCTCGGCGAACGCGTCGTGCTCCTCCTGGGCCCGCGACACCCACGGCAGGCCGTCGAAGAGCAGCCGGTCGTTGTTGCGCGGGGTCAGGCGCCGCAGCTCGTCGCCGGGACGGTGCAGCATGACCGTGCGCAGCCGGCCCACCTCGGAGTCGGCGAAGTGGCGGGGCGCGTCCGTGGGCGTGCTCATGGCCGAAGCCTAGGGCCACCCCTCAGGTGAGGATCTCGTAGAGGGTGAGTCCCTCGAGCACCAGGCAGACCGCCGCGCCGCCGTACATGAGCTGGTGGATCGGGATGCGGGCCGCGAGCGCCCGACCGGCCACCACCGCGAGCCCGCTGACGGCCAGCAGCGCGCCCAGAGCGCCGACGAAGACCGAGACCGGCGCGTCGTAGCGCGCCACCAGGGTGATGGTGAGCAGCTGGGAGAGGTCGCCCCACTCGGCGGCGAAGAGCACGAGGAACGAGGCGATCACCGCCTGCAGCCCGTGGGCCTCCTTGGCCTCGGCGGCGTACTCGGTGCCGTCGTCCGCGGTCGCCGACCGCGCCTCGCGCACCAGCAGGACGGCGCCGAGCAGGAACATCACCGCCACGACGCCCTTCACGACGCCGTCGGGCAGGAACGTGACGGCGTGCCCGAGCAGCACCGCCACCGTCGTCTGGACGGCGAAGGCCAGCCCGACGCCGATCCACACCAGCAGCGGCCGGTACTTCGTCGAGAGCACCAGGGTGGCGAGGAAGGTCTTGTCGGGCAGCTCGACGAGGAAGATCGCCCCGAAGGTCAGGGCGAGGGCGGCGAGGTCGATGACGGTCTCCTCAGACCTGCGCGCGGAACGGGTCGGCGGGATAGACGCCGAGCACCGTGACGTCGGTGGTGAAGAACGACAGCTCCTCGAGTGCCCGCTTGAGCGCCGGCTCGTCGGGATGCCCGTCGACCTCGGCGAGGAACTGGGTGGCGGTGAACTGGCCGTCGACCATGTAGCTCTCCAGCTTGGTCATGTTGACGCCGTTGGTCGCGAACCCGCCGAGCGCCTTGTAGAGCGCCGCCGGCAGGTTGCGCACGTTGAAGATGAACGAGGTGACGACCGGCCCCTCGCCGACCGGCGCCTGCACCAGGTCGCGGGAGAGGACGACGAACCGGGTGGTGTTGTGGTCCTCGTCCTCGACGTCCTCGGCCAGCACCCGCAGCCCGTAGATCTCGGCGGCCAGCGGCGGGGAGATCGAGGCCTGCGTGGGGTCGTCGGCCTCGGCGACCTCGCGGGCGGCGCCGGCGGTGTCGCCGGAGATGATCGGGTGGAGGCCGAGGTCGCGGATGATCTTGCGGCACTGGCCCAGCGCGTGCACGTGGCTGTGCACGGTGCGGATCGTCTCCAGCGAGGCGCCCTCGGCGGCCATCAGGTGGAAGCGGATGCGCAGGAAGTGCTCGGCGATGATGTGCAGCCCCGAGCCGGGCAGGAAGTGGTGGATGTCGGCGACGCGACCGGCGATCGAGTTGTCGATCGGGATCATCGCCAGGTCGGCCTCGCCCGAGCCGACGGCGGCGAAGACGTCCTCGAAGGACGCGCAGGGCACGGCCTCCCAGTCGGGGTAGTGCTCCTGGCACACGATGTGGGAGTTGGCCCCCGGCTCGCCCTGGTAGGCGATGCGTCGCTGGTTCGGCACGTGCGCAGTCTAGGTTGAGCGTCGTGGTGGTCTCGGTGGTTCTCACGGCGGCGGTGGCGCTCATCGCCCTGGTGCTCGCGATCCTCGCCCTGCGTCGCGGCGCATCCCCGCGGACGACGTCCGTCGACGACCCGCTGCCCGAGGACGTCCTCGGTCTGCGCCAGGAGGTCGCCGCCCTGCGCGCCGAGACGCGCGACGCGCTGCGGCATCTCGCGGTCGTGCGCTACGACGCCTTCGGCGACATGGGCGGGCACCTCTCCTGGAGCCTCGCGGTGGTCGACGACGGCGGCAACGGCGTCGTGCTCACCTCGATCCACGGGCGCAACGACGCCCGCAGCTACGCCAAGAGCGTCGTCGGGTGGACCTGCGAACAGCAGCTCTCGCCCGAGGAGGCCGAGGCGATCGCGGCCGCCCGGCCGACCCGCTGAGCGGGCGCGCTCGCGATACGCGGCAACTTCCGCACGGCCCGCGGAGTCTCCCCGGCGTCGTCCGCAGGGGACGACACCACGACCCCAGGAGATCGCCATGAACCGGATCGGGCCGGGCCTCGCGGCCGCCGTCATCCTCACCGCCGCCCTCGCTACCACCAGCACCGTGATCGCCGGGCCGGTCGCCGCCGACGCCGCCCCGTCGTCCGCCGCGTCGTCCGCCCCGTCCTCTGCCAGCGCCGCCGCCTCGGCCGCCCAGCCCCGCACGATCGGCGTCGGGGAGTCCTACACGAACGACGACGGCGTGACGATCGCCCTGGAGGGCAAGAAGGCGAACGAGATCGACGGTCACGACGTCCGGATCGTCGTCGCCGACGACACCACCCGGCTCCGCGCGTGGGTGCCTGCGGGCTGGACGCCCGATGCGCTGACCCGCATCGCCGCCTTCCCCAGTGGCGGACCGGGCTACGTCGTCGAGCAGGAGGGCGGGGACTTCACGACCTGGACCGTCTACGTGGTCGATCCCGACGGCGGGCGCCTGGTGGCCGCCGACCGCTCGGGTCGGCTCGCGATCGGCTCCGGCTTCTCACGCTGGAAGGGCGACTACGTCTACCAGGTGAGCCACATCGTGCACGGTGCGCTGCGCACGCGCATCGAGACGATGGAGCACGACAAGGTGCTGGCCCTCTACCGCTGGGACGTCGACGACTCGGGGACGACGCTCGTCAAGCACCGCATCAAGTGAGGTCTTCCGCCGCGCTGACGGCGTCCGATCGGACGACGCTCAGCGGGGCACCCGCACCAGGACCCGGCCGTGCACGCACTCCATGCGCAGCTCGCGGCCGGGTCCGATGGTGTCGCCGTCCAACTGGCGCGGGGTGTCCTTCTCAGCCCGGACGACGACCGTGCGGCCGGTCATCCGGTTGACGAGGTCGTCGGTGCGCCGCTGCTTGGACAGCACCCGCACCGCCAGCGGGATCCAGGAGAGGAACCGCCGCGGGTGCAGCAGGACGACGTCGAGCACACCGTCGTCGATGGAGGCGTCGGGCAGCAGCGGCATGCCGGCCTGGAGGTAGCCGACGTTGCCGACCACGATGGTGCGGGCGCGGTGCTTGGTGAACTCCCCGCCGTCGACGGAGATCTCCACGCGCACGGCCGGGAACATCAGCGACTTCAGTGCGGAGAGCACGTAGGCCAGCCAGCCGACCTTCTTCTTGATGTCCTCGTTGACGCCCTCCATGATCGCGGCGTCGAAGCCCATGCCGGCCATGACCATGAAGTGGGTGTCCTCGATGCCGTCGCCGCTGACCGAGGCGAGGTCGATCGCGCGGTCCTGACCGGTGAGGGCGACGTCGATGGCGGCGCGGATGTAGAGCGGGATGTCGAGGTTGCGGGCGAGCAGGTTGCCGGTGCCCGCCGGGATGATGCCGACCGGGATGCCGGTGCCGGCCAGTTCGGCGCACACCTCGCGCACGGTGCCGTCGCCGCCGCACACGAGCACCAGGTCGGCGCCCGCCACGGCGGCCGCCTCGGCCATGCCGGTGCCGGGGTCCTCGACGGTGGTGAAGTGCCAGGTCGGCTCCGACCAGCCGCTCTCGGCGGCCATCTGGGCGACGGTGGCCTGGAAGGCGATGACGTCCTCGACCTTGATCGGGTTGAGCACCACCGCGAGCCGGCGTCGCGAGGGGATCGCCTCGGGTAGCGGGTCGGCCTTCAGGGCGTGGCTCACCGGCAGCGGCGAGTAGAGGCCGAGGCCGAGCAGCAGGACGCCGACGCCGAGCAGGACGCCGCCGACGACGTCGGTGGGGTAGTGGCGTCCGAGGAGCACGCGGTCGACGCAGACGAGCACCACGAGCACGCCGGCGCCCACGTGGCCCGCCCGGCGCAGTCCCGGACGACGCACCAGCATGCTGAGCAGGACGGCGCACAACCCGCCGAACGCCGCGATCGAGGAGGCGTGGCCCGAGGGGAAGGCGAGGGAGTCCAGCAGGTCCTCAGGGTGCTGCCAGCCGGGCCGGTCGCGCCCGACGAGCACCTTGAGCGCCGCGGTGGCCAGCGCGGTGGTCAGCATGACGCCGACGAGCAGGTAGCCGGCCCGTCGGTGGCCGCGCGACCACAGGCTCACCGCGAGCACCGCGACGATGGCCGTCATCCCGACCGTGCCGAAGGTCAGCTCGACGCCGCGCAGCAGGTGTTGGAGCCCGGCGTCGTCGACCGCCCACCGGGTGACCGGCTCGCCGCGCCGGTCGAGGTCGACCAGCGGCTGCCAGTCCGTCCGCACGAGGGTCGCCAGCAGTGCGAAGGCGGCGAAGGCGGCCGCCGACCAGCCGAGCAGCCAGGAGCGGGAGCGGTCGAGCACGGGTGCAGTATGACGGCCCGGAGGCCGCGGGGCTGATTCGGCTCAGTCGCCCGGTTCAGTCGCCCGGTTCGTGGCCCGGCTCGGGTGGCGGGTCGACGCCGTGCACCCGGGCCGCGCCCGTCACGGCCGCGACGGCGCGGGCCCGCAGGGCGGGAGGACCCACGATCTCGACGTCGCCGCCGAAGCCGAGGCAGGTGCCGATCGCGGCCCGCTCGACCCGAAAGGTGCACGCCAGCTCGACCCATGCCTCGTCGCGGCTCACTACCTCGATCGACGCAGTGGCGAGCATCGGGGTGATGACCGTGCGGACGTCGTCCTCGAGGGCCGCGCGCACCCGTAGCCGAGCGGTCGTCGGCGGCGTCCCCGTGGCCTCGAAGGAGCCGCGCAGTCGGGCCCAGACCTCGACGAGCCGGGCGTCGTCCGGGAGACATGCGGGGTCGGCGAGGACGTCCAGCGAGCGGATGCGGGCCAACCGGTACGTGCGCGGCTCGCCGCGGTGGTAGGCGACGAGGTACCACCGGTTGCCGTTCTCGACGAGGCCGAGGGGGTCGAGCGTGCGGGTGCGCGGCCGCTCGTCGCGGGGGCCGGCGTAGGCGACCCGCACGCGCCGGCGGGCCACGCAGGCGCTGCGCAGCGCGGGCACGTGGGTGGCGTCGTCGGCCTCGGCGAACCAGCGCCGGCGGTCGACGTGCACGACCTCGCGCAGACGTGACGCCGGTCCGACCAGTCGCTCGGGGGCCGTGGCGGCGAGCTTCTCGAGCGCCGAACGCACCTCGCGGCTCAGCCCGAGGTCGCCCATCGTGTCGAGCCCGAGGGCGGTGAGCACGACCTGCGCCTCGACGTCGTCGAGGTCGGAGAGGTCGGCCCGGAAGCCCTCGAGCAGGCGGAATCCGCCATGTCGGCCGCGCTCGGCCACCACGGGGACGCCGGCGGTGCTGAGCGCCTCGATGTCGCGCAGCACCGTGCGCTCGGAGACCTCGAGCCGCTCGGCGAGCTCGCGCGCCGAGACCTGCGAGCGCTGGCGCAGCACCAGCATGATCGAGAGGAGGCGGTCGGCTCGCATGGTCGCAGCCTGACAGGAATACCTGACACAAGGTGTCATGAATCGGCATGAGGCTGCCGTCATGACCACTGAGACCAGCACCGCCACCCGCCCGCTCCCGGACCTGCGGCCCGCCCTGCTCCACGCCGTCCACCGCGCCGAGGCGCTCGTCGACCTGGCGGCCGGCGCGGATCTCGATGCCGCCACCCCGTGCGAGGACTACGACCTGCGCACCCTGCTCGGTCACCTGCTGACCGTCGTCGACCGCGTGCGCGTCGTCACCGGGGGCGGCCACTTCGCCGAGGTGCCGCAGGTGACCGAGGTCGCCGACGAGGAGATCGTCACCGCCTGGCGCACCGCCGTCGCCGCCCTCGAGTCGGCCCTCCCGTCCGTCGACCTCACGCGCCTCGTCACCGCGCCGTTCGGGGAGGTGCCGGCGGGCGCGGCCATCGGCTCCTACGTGGGCGAGGTCGCCGTCCACACGTGGGACCTCGCCGCCACCCTCGACCGACGCGACCTGCTCGACCAGCACCTCGCCGCGAGCGTCCTGCCCTCGGCGCTCGACCGGCTGCCCGCCGCCGGACGCGACCAGATCCCGTTCGGCGACGTCGTGCCCGTGGCCGACGACGCCGCGCCCTACGACCGGCTCGTGGCGTGGTTCGGACGCCGTCCGGGCTGGCCGGCCTGAGCCGTCACACCCGTCCCTGACGTCACAGCCGACGGGCGAAACCTGATGTTGTGGGCCGAAACTTCGCCCGACAACATCAGGTTTCCCCGGCTGACCGGGGAAACCTGCAGGCCCCCTTCCCACGCCCCGACCTAGGCTCGCCCCATGGTCACCACCCGTCATCTCGGACACTCCGGCCTGGTCGTCTCCACGGTCGGTCTCGGCTGCAACAACCTCGGTCGCCCCGGCACCGCCACGGAGAGCCAGGAGGGCACGGACGCGGTCGTCGACGCCGCGATCGAGGCCGGCATCACCCTCTTCGACGTCGCCGACACCTACGGCGCCTCACCCGGTCTCTCCGAGGAGCGGCTCGGGGTCGCGCTGCGCGGACGCCGTGACCAGGTGGTCGTGGCCACCAAGTTCGGCATGGACGCCCGCGGCGCCAACGGCCCCGACTTCGGGGCACGCGGCTCTCGGCGCTACATCGTGCAGGCCGTGGAGGCCTCGCTGCGCCGCCTCGGCACCGACCACATCGACCTCTACCAGTTCCACACCCCCGATCCGACGACGCCGATCGAGGAGACCCTCGCGGCGCTGGACGACGTCGTCCGCGCCGGGAAGGTTCGCTACCTCGGGCACTCCAACCTCGCCGGATGGCAGATCGCCCACGCCGAGTTCGTCGGCCGCGAGCTCGGCACCCGCTTCATCTCCGCCCAGAACCACTACAACCTGCTCGACCGGCGCGCCGAGCTCGAGGTCGTGCCGGCGTGCGCGGCCTACGGCATCGGGGTGCTGCCCTACTTCCCGCTCGCCAACGGCCTGCTCACCGGCAAGTACCGCGGCGGCGCGCCCGCCGGCAGCCGGCTCACCCTCACCCGCCAGCACCTCGTCGAGACCGCGCAGGGTGAGCAGTTGACGGCCTTCCACGAGTTCGCCGCCGCCCGCGGGCTGACCGAGCTGGAGGTCGCGATCTCGTGGCTGGCCAGCCGTCCGACCGTCGGCAGCGTCATCGCCGGGGCGACCACGCCGGAGCAGATCCGCGCCAACGCCGCCGCGGCGTCCTGGCAGCCCAGCGCCGACGACCTCGCCGAGCTCGACACGATCTTCCCGACCGCCGAGAAGGTCGCGCTCTTCTGACGCCGGCGCAGTCCCCGTCGTAGTCGCCACCACCGACGTCACCGCGTCCGGGCCCCGCCGATCCGAAACCACTGGCGGGGCCCGGATAGCCTTCCGGTGTGATCGACCCGCGCATCCTCCGCGACCAGCCCGACCGCGTCCGTGCCGCCCAGGCCAAGCGCGGCCTCTCCGACGCCGTCGTCGACGAGGCGCTGGCGGCCGACTCCGCGCGGCGCACCGCGATCTCCGAGTTCGAGACGCTGCGCGCAGAGCAGAAGAGCCTCGGCAAGCAGGTCGCGCAGGCGCAGGGCGAGGAGAAGCAGGCGCTGCTCGAGCGCACCAAGGCGCTGGCCGCCGAGGTGAAGGCCGCCGAGGCCGCCCAGAACGCCGCCGAGGAGGCCTGGCAGGCCGCGCTGCTCTCGATCCCGAACCTCGCGGCCGAGGAGACCCCGCCCGGCGGCGAGGACGACTTCGTCGTCCTGGAGACCGTCGGCACCCCGCGCGACTTCGCCGCCGAGGGCTTCGAGCCGCGCGACCACATCGAGCTCGGCCGCCTCCTCGGCGCCATCGACCTCGAGCGCGGCGCGAAGGTCTCGGGCAGCCGCTTCTACTTCCTCACCGGCGTGGGCGCCCAGCTGGAGTTCGCGCTCATCAACCTCGCGATGGAGCAGGCCCGCGAGGCCGGCTTCACCCAGGTGATCGCGCCTTCGCTGGTCAAGCCCGAGGCGATGGCCGGCACCGGCTTCCTCGGCCAGGCCGCCGACGACGTCTACCGCATCGAGGGCCAGGACATGTACCTCGTCGGCACCTCCGAGGTGCCGATGGCGGCCTACCACTCCGACGAGATCCTCGACGCCGCCTCGCTGCCGCTGCGCTACGCCGCCTTCAGCCCCTGCTTCCGCAAGGAGGCCGGCTCGCACGGCAAGGACACCAAGGGCATCATCCGCGTGCACTGGTTCGACAAGGTCGAGATGTTCGTCTACGCGACCACCGAGGACTCCTACGCCGAGCACCAGCGGCTCCTGGAGTGGGAGAAGCAGCTCCTCGACAAGCTCGAGCTGGCCTACCGGGTCATCGACGTCGCCGCCGGCGACCTCGGCCTCTCGGCCATCCGCAAGTTCGACTGCGAGGCCTGGATCCCCACCCAGGGCAAGTACCGCGAGCTCACCTCCACCTCGAACTGCACCGAGTTCCAGACCCGGCGCCTCGACACCCGCGGTCGCTTCGAGGACGGCGTCCGCCCGATCGCCACGCTCAACGGCACCCTGTGCGCGATGACCCGCACCATCGTGGCGATCCTCGAGACCCACCAGCAGGCCGACGGCTCGGTGCGGGTGCCGCAGGCGTTGCAGAAGTGGCTCGGCACCGAGGTGCTCGAGCCGGTCGTCCGGTGAGCAGCTCTGTTCCGGCCGCCGCCCACCCCGACGGCGTCCCGGTGGGCTGGCGCCCGCAGCTGATCGCCCTCGACATCGACGGCACCCTGCTGCGCTGGGTGGAGGGCGCGGGCAGCTCCGAGCCGGAGATGACCGCGCCGGTGCGCGAGGCGATCCGTCGGGCGCGCGCGGCTGGCGCCCACATCGTGCTCGCCAGCGGCCGCTCCCCGCACGGCATGACGCCGATCGCCGACGCCCTCGACCTGGTCGGCGACGGCGACGAGCCGCTGTGGATCGTCGCCTCCAACGGCGCCGTCGTCTTCCGCTACCCGCCGATGGACATCGTCGTCGAGGAGACCTTCGACGCCTCGGACGCCGTCCGTGCGGTGCTGGCCGAGCGTCCGACCGCACGGGTCGCGATCGAGGAGCGCGGCGTCGGCTACCGCGTCAGCGCCCCGTTCCCGGAGGGCGAGCTGTGGGGCGATGAGATCATCACCGACCTCGACGAGCTGGTCGGCGAGCCGGTCAGCCGCGTGATCATCCGCGACCCCGACGCCAGCGCCGAGGAGTTCGTCGAGCTCGCGCGACGCATCGGGCTGCACGGCACCGAGTACGTCGTCGGTTGGACCGCCTGGCTCGACCTCGCGCCGGTCGGGGTCTCCAAGGCCTCGGGTCTGCAGTACGTCGCCGACGCCCTCGGCGTCGACCCCGCCGACGCCCTGGCCATCGGCGACGGCCGCAACGACCTCGAGATGCTCGCCTGGGCCGGCCGCGGGGTCGCGATGGGCCAGGCCGTGCAGGTGGTGCTCGACGCCGCCGACGACGTCACCGCCTCGGTCACCGACGACGGCGCGGCCCGCGAGATCGACCGGTGGTTCGGGGAGCACGCGTGAGCCTGCCGGCCATGATCACCACCGAGCGGCTGCGGCTGCCGCTCGTCGACGCCGCCTTCGTCGCCGACCTGCGGGCCGGCGTGCGGCGTCCGGAGTTCCACCCCGACTTCCCGCGGCAAGACGACCTCGACGGCTTCGGCATGTGGCGCGAGGGCGACCCGTGGGGCTCGCGCGTGATCGTCCGCGGCACCACCGCCCTGGGCACCATCGGCTTCTTCGGCCCGCCGGTCGAGGGCGAGGTGGAGGTCGGCTACGGGCTCGTGACCGAGGCGTGGGGCTGGGGCTTCGCCACCGAGGCGTTGCGCGGCCTCCTCGAGCACGTCGACCCGCTCGGCGTCCAGGTGCGGGCCTCGACCGAACCCGAGAACGCCCGCAGCCTGCGGGTGCTCGCCAAGGCCGGCTTCACCCAGCTGCGCGGCTCGAACGAGGAGGGCCACCTCGTGCTGGCCCGCCCGCTGCCGTGAGCGGCCCGCTCGGCGGACGCCGTCCGCGGCTGGTCGCCACCGACCTCGACGGCACCCTCGTACGCGCCGACGGCTCGGTCTCGGACTACACCCGCGAGGTGCTCGCCGCCGTCGAGGCCCACGGCGTGCCGGTGGTCTTCGTGACCGGGCGGCCGCTGCGCTGGGCCGAGGAGGTCTTCGAGCACGTCGGCGAGCACGGGCTGGCGATCATCTCCAACGGCGCGCTCGTCTGGGACGTCGAGGCCGACCGCGCCCGGCTCACCCGCGAGATCGATCCCGCGCTCGGCCTGGAGGTCTCCCGGGCGATCCGCGCGGCGGTGCCGGGCAGCGCCTTCGCCATCGAGAACCTCGACGGCATCGTGCTCGAGCCCGGCTTCATCGAGCGCCACGACCTGGCCGACGGCGCCCCCCGGGCGCCGCTGGAGGAGCTGTTCGCGCAGCCGGTGCTCAAGCTGCTGGCCCGCCACGAGGAGCTCTCGCCCCGCGAGTTCTGGGACCTGGCCGAGGACGCCTCCCAGGGTCGCCTGGTCATCACGTGGTCGTCGTCGACGACCCTGCTGGAGATCAGCGCGCCCGAGGTGACCAAGGCCTCCACCCTCGCCCTGCTGTGCGCGGAGCTCGGCATCGAGGCCGCCGACGTCGTCGCCTTCGGCGACATGCCCAACGACCTGCCGATGCTCGGCTGGGCCGGCACCTCCTACGCGATGGCCAACGCCCACGAGAGCGTGCTCGCGGTCGCCGACCACATCGCGCCCGACCACGACGACGACGGCGTCGCCCGCACCCTGGCCGCGCTCTTCGACCTGCGCTGAGACGAGGGAGCGGGCCGGTCCGGTCACTGAGGTGTGAGCGGAGCGAGCCTCGAAGTGCCCGCACCTGAGAGTCCCGCCGGTACCGATGGCGTCCGTCTCACGGGGTCTCGCGGCTCCTCGCTGGCGCTCGTCGCACCTCGACCACCGGTGGCGCACCGCGACCACCGGGGCGTCACCGGCGTCCGTAGACCTCCAGGGAGGCGAGGTAGAAGAGGGCGTGCTCCCACAGCTGGGGGGTGGCGGTGATGGTCTCGACCTTCCCGTCGCGCACGCGCCAGTTCTCCCCGATCAGGCCGGTGCCCGGCGTCGCCTGCACGTGGGCGATCCAGCGCAGGCCGCGGCGCAGGTCGGGCAGCATGGCCGGGTCCTCGCGGTGGGCGTAGCGGGCCAGGCCGAGGATGGCCAGGCCGTCGTAGAAGCCGAAGGTGCGCTCGCCCCCGGGGGCGAGGAACGACGGTGCGAACTGCTTCCACAGCCACTGCGAGTGCTCGGCCATCCGGTCGCGCCGTAGCGGCGCGTACTCGGGCCAGTAGACGTAGGTGGCCAGTTTGCGCAGCCCGATGCCCTCGTACCCGCCGTAGTACCCGGGGTCGGGGTACCAGCGGTGAGCTTCGACCGCGGCGATGAGCTCGCGGCGTCGGTCGCGGTAGCGGGCGGCATCGTCGTCGTGCCCCAGCACGCGGGCCGCGCGCATGGCACCGCCGAGCCCGGCGTAGGTCGTCATCGCGGCGCCGATGGTCTGCTGCTGGAAGAGGGCGAGGGAGTCGTCCTCGGTGTTCTGGCACTGCAGGCCGGTCCGCGGATCGCGGCAGGCGACCATGAACTCGGCGCTGCGCCGGATGGCCGGCCACACGTCCTCCAGGTACGCCCGGTCGCGGCTGTGCTCGTAGTGGCTCCACATCGACCAGGCGCCGAACCCGACCTCGTCGTACTCGTAGGGGATCGGGCCACCGGCGGCGCCGGTGTCGGTCATGTTCATCGGCCAGGCGCCGGGCGGCACGAGCAGTCCACCCAACGGCGGGCGCGTGAGGGTGGACTGCGTGCGAGCGAGGAAGCGCCCGTGCCGCGCCGAGCGATCGCCCATGCCGCCCAGGTCCATCGCCTCGGCGAGGTAGGCGCCGTCGCGCGGCCAGTCCTCGGCGTAGATCGGCTGGGTGGTGATGCTGGCGACGATGGCGCCGCTCTCCGCCTGCGTGGTGGCCAGCAGGATGAGTGAGCGTCGGGCGAGCGCGGTCTGCAGCGGGTCGTCGACGTCGGGCATCGCGGCGTCGGCGAGGGTGCGGCGCAGCCACGCCTCCTTCTGCTCGACGATCCGGCTCGGGCCGAGGCGGCGGGCCCGGGCGAGCACGTCGAGCGCCTGAGCCGGCTGGTGGCCGGCGGTCAGGTAGACGCTCTCGGACGCCGTGGCGCCCCCGGCGCCGTCCCGGTACCGCAGCGGGGTGATGAGCGCGCCGGTGGTGTTGCCGATCCAGGAGTCGTTGCCGCCCAGCCGCCCGTCCGCGGCGTCCTCGTAGGCGTCGCGCGGCAGCAGGACGCCGTCGAGGAGGCCGTCGAGCTCCTCGCCGTCGGCGCCGACCTGATGTTCCGCGGCTGGCGACCCGGTGCCGATGGCCATCGCCACCGACTGCGTGCTCAACCGCGAGGGATCGAAGCCGCTGCGGCTGTGCACGATCGCGGCGGCGGTGTCGTCCCAGCCGGCGCTGTCGAGGTTGTAGGAGTCCATGCACCAGTCCCAGTAGGGGAGGGCGGGCATGAAGGACACCGCGAGGCTGAGGTTCTCGAAGGTCACCAGCCCGGTGGGCCGGGTGCGGCCGCGGGCGACCACCTCGACGTCCTGCACGAAGGCGTCGAGACCCTCCGCGACGACGGCGGTGACCCGCACGGTGAGGTCGCGGGCGGGGTCGCGGTAGGTGGTGACGACGGTGTCGGAGTCGCCGGGCCGGAAGACCCGGGTCTCGCGGAGGTCGCGCAGCCACACGGTCGGGCCGTCGGCGTAGGCGAGGCCGAGGAAGATGCCCATGTTGGGGTCGGCGCCGGCCCGCGGCAGGTTGGCGTCGGGGGAGAAGTGCTTGACCTGGTCGTAGGACGACGGCGTCGGCCAGTGCAGCACCGTGATGGTGCCCTCCTTCGTCAGCCCGGCGACGAGGCGGTCGTTGCCGGTCTGGGCGTGGAGGTCGGAGCTGCCCTGGAGCGGCGAGTAGTTCTGGGTCGTCTCGGGGTCGTCGCTGAAGTCGGCGCAGCCCAGCGGGGGCGGCAGCGTGATGCCGGCCGCGGGGGCGATCGCCGCGTCGGACGCCGGGGGGAGGACGACGGGGGTCAGGATCGTGAACCCGAGTGCGACGACCGCCCACCACGTTGTGGTACGAATCACCGGTGGAACGTACCACCGACGGAGCCGGATCGGGCAGGGCTACGATCACCTCGATGAAGATCAGCCTCGTCGACCTGTTGGCCGGCGCCGCCACGGTCCCCCCCGTCGATCTCGCCGACCCCGTCGTCACCCGCCTGCTCGACGCCGCGCTCGCCGAATCGGCCACCGTCGGCCTGCGCCGCCTGACCATGGACGACATCGCGCGGCGCGCCGGCGTGGGCCGGATGACCGCCTACCGGCGCTTCGCCAAGCGCGACGACCTCGTGCACACCCTCGTCGCACGGGAGGCGCTGGCCTTCCTCACCGCGATCAACGAGGCCACCGAGAAGGCCGAGACGCTCGAGGAGATCTCGGTCGAGACCTTCACCGCCGCCACCGGCTTCGTGCGCCGCAACCCGCTGCTGCGCCTGGTCGCCGACACCGACCCCGGGTCCTTCGTCGAGGTCGTGGGAGCCCAGGGCGCGCGCATCCTGCGCCTGGGCACCGAGTTCCTCGCCCGCCAGATCCACGGCGACGATCCGGGCGAGCCGACCGCGCACGAGACTGCCGTCGCGGAGGTCTGCGCCCGCCTGTTCACCACCTACGTCGCGATCCCGCTCTCGGTCATCGACCCCGACGACGAGGACGCCGTGCGGCGCTACGCCCGCGAGGTGATCGCCCCGATCGCCGCGACCGGACGCCGTCCGCCCGTGTCCGCGGTCGGGTCGGAGTAGGTCGCGACGGCGTCCATCTGGTCGAATGGGCGGGTGCCCCGCCCCCTCGTCCCGCGCCGTGTCGCGCCGCTGCTCGCGGCCGCCCTGCTCGCGCCGCTGCTCGTGGTCGGCGCCCTCGCGCCCGCCCAGGCCGCGCCCGCCTGCACGGTGCCCGGCGTGAAGGCCGCCAGCCGGGCCGCCGCGGCGATCTTCGTCGGCACCGTCGAGTCCTCGACCGTCTCCGGCACGACCGACGGTCCGAACCGAGGCACCCGCATCGTGCACCGGGTGCGCGTCAGCGGCGTGTGGAAGGGCACCTCCGACATCACCACTGACGATGTCGAGGTCGTCACCCGCGGCACGGGCGCACGCTCCGGCTGTCCGCTGGGTCGCCTGGCGAAGGACGACCGCTTCGTCTTCTTCGCCCAGCCCGACGGCGACGCCTGGGCCGTGGCCGCCGACGACGGCACCACGGAGGCCACGCAGGCGCTCACCGACCGCCTCGACCGCATCTACGGCGCGGCCTCGGCGCCGGTGAGCCCGGAGCCGCAGCCCGCGGTGTTCTCACCCGTCGACACCGCCGCGCCGCTCTCGACCGGGCGCGCGGCGGCACCGGGAGCCGCGCTCGTGCTCCTCGGTCTGCTCGGGCTGGTCGTCGTGCGGCGCGTCAACCGCGGCTGACCCGCCGACCGGCGAGGGCGCCGGTCAGGGGCGCCGGTCAGGGGCGCCTCAGAGGTACATGCCGCCCGTACCGCCGGCACCACCGGCGCCGGCGTCGTCGGCCTGGCCGGGTGCCTGCGGCATCGCGCCCGCCGGCAGCCCGCGCCGGATCTGCTCGAACTGGGCGCGCGCGGCCATCTGCTGGGCGTAGATGGCGGTCTGGATGCCGTGGAAGAGGCCTTCGAGCCAGCCGACCAGCTGGGCCTGCGCGATGCGCAGCTCGCCCTCGGAGGGGGCGGCGTCCTCGGAGAAGGGCAGGGCGAGCCGCTCCAACTCCTCGACGAGCTCGGGGGCCAGGCCCGCCTTCAGCTCGCTGATCGAGGCCTCGTGGATCTCGCGCAGGCGCGAACGGCTGGCCTCGTCGAGCGGGGCCGCCTTCACCTCCTCGAGGAGCTGGCGGATCATCGAGCCGATGCGCATGACCTTCGCCGGCTGCTCGACGAGCTCGGTGATGCTGCGCTCACCCTCGGCAGCGCCCTCGGCGTCCTGCTGCTGGGCAGCGGCCGCGGCCAGCGCGGCCGCCGGCACCTCGCCCATCGGCGTCCCGTCGGGACCGATGATGACGACGCGCTGCTCCTGCTCCGATCCCGACTCCTGCGGCTGCTCGCTCATGCGCCCCACCCTACGGAGCGGCGCCTGATCCCACCGGTCAGGGGGCCGGTCAGGGGGTGAGCAGGATCTTGCCGGTGTGCCCGCTGGCCTCCATGAGCGCGTGGGCGCGGGCGACGTCGTCCAGCGGCATCACCTCGTGCACGATCGGCCGCAGCCGGCCCTCGGCGACCAGCGGCCACACGTGCTCGACCACAGCCGCGCAGATCGCGCTCTTGCCCTCAACGGGTCGCGCGCGCAGGGAGGTGGCGATCACCGCGCCGCGCTTGCGCAGCAGGGCGTTGAGGTCGAGCTCGGCCTTCGTCCCGCCCTGCATGCCGATGACGACCAGACGGCCCTCGGTGGCCAGGGCGTCGACGTTGCGGGCGAGGTACTTCGCGCCCATGTTGTCGAGGATGACGTGCGCGCCGCCCGCCTCCCGCATGACCGCGACGAAGTCCTCCTCGCGGTAGTCGATCGCCCGCTCGGCGCCGAGCTCCTCGCAGAAGGCGCGCTTCTCCGGCGACCCG
>NZ_BAAAZH010000011.1:67683-122293 GCF_039536805.1 Nocardioides fonticola
AGGTGCCGATGCCGCCGGCGCCGCCGTGCACGAGCAGCGTCTCGCCCGGCTGGAGCCCCGCGATCATGAAGACGTTGGACCACACCGTGGCCGCGACCTCGGGCAGCGCGGCGGCCGTGACGACGTCGACGCCGTCCGGCAGCGGCATGACCTGCCCGGCGGGGACGGCGACCAGCTCGGCGTAGCCGCCGCCGGCCAG
Organism: Nocardioides fonticola; assembly: GCF_039536805.1. Taxonomy (NCBI): domain Bacteria; kingdom Bacillati; phylum Actinomycetota; class Actinomycetes; order Propionibacteriales; family Nocardioidaceae; genus Nocardioides; species Nocardioides fonticola. Next base: position 67,883 of record NZ_BAAAZH010000011.1, read on the forward strand.
CAGACAGCACACCTCGTCGCCGACCTCCCAGCCGGTGACGCCCTCGCCGAGGGCCTCGATCGTGCCGCTGCACTCCATGCCGATGATCTCCGAGGCCCCGGGCGGCGGCGGGTAGAAGCCCATTCGCTGCAGCAGGTCGGCGCGGTTCAGACCGGCCGCGGCCACCCGCACCAGCACCTCACCGGGCCCGGCCTGGGGGTCGGCGACCTCGCCGACGGAGAGGACCTCGGGACCACCGGTCCCCGACGCGATCACGGCACGCATGCGGCCAGGCTAGACCCGGCGCGATGGCCGCCCCGGCCTCGGGTCAGAGGTCGCCCTCGTCGCCGGTGTGATCGATGGTCGCGTCGTCGGGGACGTCGTCCTCCAGGCCCGCGCCCGCCACCTCGGGGTCGGGTGCCCCGGCCGGACGGTCCCAGTTCTCGGCGAGCCGCTGGGCGCGGGCCGCGAGCCGCTCGACCTGCTCGGCGTCGAGGTCGTCGAGGCGACCGGCGGCCAGGCCGAGCACGAAGGCGGTGATGGGCGCCGCGGGCCGGGCCACGTTGTGGGCGGCCACCCGCGCCAGGTCGAGGATGAGGCCCTCGTCGATCTCGGCGTCCACGTCGAGGACGTCGCACAGTTCGTCGATCCAGTCGTGGAGGTTCACAGGCCACAGCCTCGCCACGGCGGGCGTCCCGGCGCAAGAGCGCCGCCGACGACGGCTCAGCCCTCGGCGCGCTCGCGCAGGTCGCGTAGGTCGCGCCAGGTGTCGATGTCGCGGTGCTCCTCGCCCCGCGCCGGCACCGCGGCGAGGTCGAGCGGGCGCAGCAGGTCGCGCAGCGCCATGCCGTGCTGCGCCTCGCGGCTGGGCCGGACGGCGGCCAGCCGGGCCGGGTCCAGCACCATCGCCAACGCCCCGCGGCCGTCGGGGTCGACGAGCCGGGCGCCGTCGCGGGGTCGGTCGCCGCCGATGTCGGCGGCCTCGTGGAGACGCCGGAACGTCTCGGCGTCGACCCGCGGCATGTCGACCGCGAGCACGCCGAGGGTGCGGGGCCGGCGCAAAAGCGCATCGACCCCGGTGAGCAGGGCCGCGACCGGTCCGCCGTGGCGCGGGTCCTCGCGGACGAAGGTCACCGGCCGCTCGGTCGGCACCTGGTCGCCGACCACCACGACCTCCGCGGCGTCGATGAGGGCGTCGAGCGCGTGCTCGAGCAGGGTGCGGCCCTCCAGCTCGACGCCGGCCTTGTCGACGCCGTCGAGCCGCGAGCCGCGGCCCCCGGCGAGCAGCACGGCGCAGAACCCGCCCGGGATCGGGTCGGGTGCGTTCGCCCAGCTCGTCACGGCACCGATTCTGGCCCACCCCGGTGCCGCGCCGATCGCCTACCCTGACGCCATGCCCGCCGACCCCGTCCCCACCGGCCTGCGGGTCGCCGCCGTCCAGGTGGCCGCCGACCTCGACCCGGAGGTCAACCGGCGTCGCCTCGCCGAGCTGGTGCCCGCCGACACCGACCTCGTCGTGCTGCCCGAGGCCTTCGCCCGCGACTTCGGCGAGGCCGGCTCCGACGTCAGCCCGTTCGCCGAGCCCCTCGACGGCCCCTTCGCGCGGGAGGCGGCGCGCATCGCCGGCGACCGCGGGACGACGGTGGTGGCGGGCATGTTCGAGACCGGGCCCGACGCCGCACGCCCCTACAACACCCTGGTCGTGCGCGGTGCCGCGCAGGCCGACTACCGCAAGATCCACCTCTACGACTCCTTCGGCTACCGCGAGTCCGACCGGCTCTGCGCACCCGCGCCGGCCGTCGCGGTCGTCGACGTCGCCGGAGCGTCGGCGACGCTGCGGGTCGGCGTCATGACCTGCTACGACCTGCGCTTCCCCGAGCTCGCCCGGCTGCTCGTCGACGAGGGTGCCGAGGTGCTCGTCGTGCCGGCCGCGTGGGTGGCGGGGCCGCGCAAGGTCGACCACTGGCGCACCCTCGTACGGGCGCGGGCCATCGAGAACACCGTCTTCGTCGTCGCGGTCGGCCAGCCCGGCCCTCGCTACAGCGGCCATTCGCTCGTCGTCGACCCGATGGGGGAGGTGCTCGCCGAGGCCGCCGACGGCGAGGTCACGCTGCACGCCGTCCTCGACCCTGCGGTGCTCGCCGAGGCGCGGCGCACCAATCCGTCGCTGGCCAACCGTCGCCTGTAGCCTCCTGCGACGTGCCCCGCTCCTTCCCGCTGCCGTCCCCGGTCGCGGTCGGGACCCTGCTCGCCGTCGGGGCCGCGCTGCTCGCCTGCGGCGCCGTGCCGGTCGGCCCCGAGCTCCTCGGGGGCCTCGGGTCTCTCGTCGTCACCACCACGTTCACGTGGGTGCTCGCCGCCCGCACCGGCGGCCGCCCGATCGTCTTCAGCGTCCTCGCCCTCGGCATGGGCGCGGCCGTGCTGCTGCTCGACCGCTCGTGGCTCGACACCGGTGCCGCCGTGCTCACCTGCACCCAGGCCGCCGTCCTGGCCGTCATGACGACGGTGCCCGCGCCGCGGTTCGTCGAGGCCGCGCGCGAGTGCGCGCTGGCCATGGTGACCGCCGGGCTGGGCGCGGTCGCCGCCGTCGGGTGGCAGCCGGTCGTCAGCCAGGTGCGGGTCGAGTACGCCGTCCTGGTGCTCGCGCTGGTCGGCGCGTTCCTGCTCGTCTACCGGCTCGGCGCCGGTCTGCACGGTCTCGGACGCCGCGGTCTGGTCGCGGTCGCCGCCGGCGCCGTCGTCCTGGTGGTCACCGTCGCCTACGCCGAACTGCTGCGCCGCTACGGTCCCGACGGGTTGGTCGAGCAGTTGCGCGAGGTGGCCGACGACAGCCGCGACCACCTCGGCGCCTTCCCGCGGCCGCTCCAGGCGGTCCTCGGCGTCCCGGCGCTGGCCTGGGGCTGCCACATGCGGGCCCGTCGGCGGCAGGGCTGGTGGGTCTCCGCGTTCGGCGTCGCGGCCACCGCCCCGGTCGCCACCCTCCTGATGGACCCGGCCGTCGGACTCGGCGAGGCCGCGCTGTCGGCCCTCTACGGCCTCGCCATCGGTCTCATGCTCGGCTACGTCGTCATCCGCGTCGACCTCGCGCTCACCGGCTCGCGCGGACGCCGGGCGCGCCGCGCAGAGGAGGAGCGTGCCCTGCGGCCCGAACCGGCCCGCACCAGCCCGCTGTTCTGACCCTCGTGCGGCCCGCTCGGTGACGACGCCGACGTACGCGCGGGTAACGACTACGGTCGAAACGTGGCACGCACCCAGGAGCACGAGATCGTGGCGGAGATGGTCGCCAACGTCATGTCCGTCGCCGTCGAGGTCGGCGAAGCGGTCGCCGTCGGCGACACCGTGGTGCTGCTGGAGTCGATGAAGATGGAGATCCCGGTGCTCGCCGAGGCGCCGGGCACCGTGCAGGCCGTCAAGGTCGCGCCCGGCGACGTCGTCCAGGAGGGCGACGTGCTGGTGGTGCTCAGCGCACCGTGAACGTCGTCCGCGCCACCGGGCCCTTGCCCGTGGCGTTCTGCGCCCGCACCGCCAGGGCGTAGGTGCCGGCCTTCAGCTTCACGGTGTCGAGGCTGAGGCGGGTCTTCGTCGTCCGCGCCTGCACGACCGCCTTGCTGCCCCGGGAGACCGTGAGCAGGTAGCGCGTCGGCTCACCGCCGGTCGAGGGAGCAGCCCAGCTGACGGTGCGCTTGCGCGCGGTCTCGGAGCCGGCCACCTCGAGCTTGCGCACCTTCCCGGGCAGCAGCGGGATGAGCGGCGCGAAGGTCAGCAGGCGCCCGGAGCCGCCGTTGCAGGAGACGACGACCCGCCGATCCGGCAGCACGGCGACGCCCGAGGGGGAGTCCAGGTCGGTGTTCCCGCCCGTGAGCCGCAGGAGGGGGGCGACGTCGCCGTCGGCGTCGGGTGCGAAGACCGTGATGCGGTGCGGGCCGGCGAAACCGTCGGAGTCGGCGACGTAGAGGTCGCCGGCCGAGTCCAGGGCCAGCGACCAGGGGTAGACGAGACCCGCCGTCGTCCCACCGATCGTGCCGATCGGGGTGGCGTTCCCGGTGGCCCCCGAGGCGTAGTGCGTGATCGTGCCGGCGCCGCCCGCGCCGTTGCCGACGAGCAGGCTGCCGTCCGGCTTGATCAGCACGGACTCGGGGTCGGCGAGGCCGGTGTTCGCTCCGGAGATCTGCCGCAGCGGCAGGCTGTTGCCGCTGACCCCGGGGGCATAGACGGTGACCGAGTCGGCGCTCCGGTTGGCCACGTAGAGCCGGCCGGTGCTGTCGAGGGCGAGCCCGGTCGGCCACGACAGCCCGGTGTTCGCGCCGGACAGCACGCTGGTGGGCGCGACGTTCCCGGTCGCGCCGGGCGCGAAGACCAGCACGCTGCTGCCGGCCGCGGAGATCTGACCGACGTAGAGGGTGCCGTCGGGGCCCGCCGTCACCGAGCGCGGGCTGTCCAGGCCGGTGGCGGCCCCCGCGATCACCCGGGACGGCGCCACGTTGCCGCTGGCGTCGCTCGCGAAGACCTGCACCTCGTCGATCTGGGCGTCGACGACGACCCGCTCGCCGGAGGGCAGGACGACGAGGTCGGCCGACCCCACCAACCGGGTCTGGGCCCCGCTGATGTACCCGATCGGCGACGCGTCGACGGTCGCGGTCGCGGCCTGTGCGGGCACCGGTGCACCGACCAGACCGAGCGCGAGAGCGCCGACGAGGCCGATGACGGCAGGACGGATCGATGTGAGACGCATGCTTCCCCTCCCCAGGATGGCTGCGGCGACGCTAGTCGGATCGCGGTGGCCGCTGCCCGATGGTCTAGAGGGGCGGATGTCCCGTATGCCGTCCCACGGTCGGGCGCGCCAGGCGGCGCGGATCTGGCAGAGGGGGCGGGATTCGAACCCGCGGTAGGTCTCCCTACGACCGCTTTCAAGGCGGTTCCGATCGGCCACTCCGGCACCCCTCCGAGCCGCTCCGAGGAGCGGTCGCGGGTCAGTCTAGGGGGCCGTCGTGGCGCGGCCCCGCCCGATCACTCCGAGCCGCCGAGCTCCATCTCCACCTCGTCGTAGGCCAGGTCGCGGCGGCGCTGGGCGTGGTGGTCGAGGTCGGTGGCGAGGCGGGCGAGGTCGCGGCGCAACGGCTCGGCGTCGGCGTCCTCGAGCAGCCGTCGGGCCAGCCGGCCGACGTCGCGCAGGAGCGGGTGGCGGCTGCGGTCGGCCCGGACGGTGCGTGCGGCGAGGGCGGCGTCCTGGCTCGCCGCGCCCTCGGCCACCAGGGCGTCGCGGACGGCGCCGAGGTGGCGTCGCATCCGCCAGCGCCAGGGCGCATCGACGACGGCGTCCGGCCGCAGATCCTCGCGCAGCGCCGCGACGCTCTCGGCGAGGCCGGATGCCGGTCGCGTGGATGGAACGGACGTCGTGCTGCTCGCCGGATCGCCCACGGCGATCCCCCCTCCCGGTCGGCGTCGTGCGGACCTTCGACTATGGCCCCCCGACCCGGGCGGCGTCCAGGTGCGCTTGGGATGATGCGGGCATGGCCTCACGCCCGTCCGATCCGCTGCCCACCCCCTTCGACTACCGGCTCAACCCGGCCTTCGGCGTCCGCTTCTTCGGGGCCGCGCTCGTGGCGCTGGCGCTGGTGATGTTCGCGGCCACCGCGATCGTGGCGATCGCCGGGTGGAACGCCGACCTGCTGGTCGTGGTGCTCGTGCTCGGACTGGCCGCCGTCTTCACCTTCGGCTGGTGGCTGCGCAACCGCGCGACCGTGCTGCACGTCGACGCCGAGGGCTACCGCGTGCGCCTCGTGCGCGGCGCCGGCGTCGCCGCGGCGTCCTGGACCGAGGTCGAGGACGCCGCCACCGCCTCGCCGCACGGCATCCCGGTCGTCGTCCTGCAGTTGACCGGCGGGCGCACCACCTCGATCCCGGTGCAGGCGCTGGCCATCGATCGCGAGGAGTTCGTGCGCGAGCTCCAGCGTCGCCTCCGCGACGGCCAGGGGCTGCGGCCGCTCTGAGCGCCGACCCGTCGACGGCAGGGCCGGGCGATTGGTCGTCGGCGGCGACGGGCCTGTAGCCTGTCGCCGCTGTGAGGGAGGCGTCGCCTAGTCCGGTCTATGGCGCCCGCCTGCTAAGCGGGTTGAGGTCAAAAGCCTCTCGCGGGTTCAAATCCCGCCGCCTCCGCAGTCCCGATCCCGCCCGGTCCTCCGGGCGGGATCGCTGCGTTTCCGGGGTCCTCCCGCGCGGCCGGACGACGTCGTCCCTGCAGGTTCTCGCAGCGCAGGGAAATGAGGCGGGTTTCATGCAACCGATCGCCGGGGAAGAACCGAGACTGCTCCCACCTCGCATCGATCCGGCCGTGATCCGGCCACCACAGAAGGCGGCACCCAGCCCATGAAGAACCTCCGTCGCGTCGGCCTCATCCTCGCCACCACCGCGATCTCGCTCGGATTCGTCTCCGTCTCAGCGCCCGCCCAGGCCGACACCAGTTGGGGCTGCCCCTCCTGCCGCCCGTCGCGGTGACCGCGGGGCGCACCTCGCGCCCCGGCCACCTGCCGCAGCCTCAGCAGCCTCAGACCTCGCCGACCCCCTCCCCGGGGTCGGCGTCGTCGTTCTCGTGGCCGGTCAGGCCCAGCCGGCCCATCTGGTAGCCGAGCTGGAAGCGGGTCTCGGCCTCGTACTCGGCCTTCAGGTCGGCCACGTAGCCCGCGTAGGTGCGCGGGCTGACGCCGAGGCGCTTGGCGCTGACGGGGTCGGCGTGGCCCTCGATGAGCATGCGGATCGTCATCGCGCGCTGCTCGGCGGCGATGCCCCGCAGGGTGGCGGTCTCCTTGTTCGCGAAGGGCCGCCCGCGCTCCCAGGCCCGTTCGAACACGTCGACGAGGTAGGCCACGACCGCCGGCTCGCGCACGGCCACCGCGATGCTGTTGTCCTCGCTGCCCGGGATGATCGCGATCCGGCGGTCGAGGATGATCATCCGGTTGAAGAACTCATCGAGCGTGCGCACCTCGGCACCGCGGGCCGTCACCGCCTCGACGTACTTGTGGGTGATCGCGCTGCGGCGGGCGCTGTGCTGGTAGAGGGTGCGCATCGCGACCCCGCGCTCCAGCGCGGCGGTGTCGCGCAGGGCCGCCGTCGCCAGCGCCCGGGCGTCGCGGCCGATCTGCGGCTGGGCGGTGAGGATCTCGGTCTCGACGTCGTTGACGACCCCGGTCAGGTAGGGGCCGATAGCGCTGCCCCGCAGATAGGTGACCGGACCCCGGCCGGCGCTGGAGGGGCCGCGGCGCCAGGCCTGGCCGAAGCCGGCGAAGGCGCGTGACCACTGCGTCGACTCCTCGAGCAGCCGGTGCGCCTCCTGGCTCAGCGGGGTGACGACCTGGCCCTGCACCGTGGCGGGGTCCTCGGGCACCCAGCCCTCGCCGTCCAGGGCGCGCTGGACGAGGCCGAGCTCGACGAGCAGGTCGAAGGCGGGCCGCAGGGGCGCGTCCGCGGCGATGCGCGGGTCGTCGTCCTCGAGCACGCCGGCGGTGACCAGCGCGTCGTAGAACTCCAGGCACTGCGTCTCCAGCAGGGCCCGCTTCTCGGGTCCGTAGGCCACCTCGCGCTCCTCCTCCTGGGATCGTGCTCGCACCTCGCCTCGGGCATCCAAGCACACGGGTCGGCGCCCCACCCCCGGGATGCGCACGGGGCCCCGCCGCCGTAGCGACAGGGCCCCGTGGGTGGGACGCGGTGGGTCAGAGACCCAGGCGGGCCTTGAGACCGTCGAGCTCGGTCCACAGGACCGTCGGCAGGTCGTCGCCGAACTTCTCGAACCACTCCTGGATCTGCGGGATCTCGGCCTTCCACTCCTCGACGTCGACCGCCAGCGCGGCCTCGAGGGCCTCGGGGGTCATGTCGAGACCGTCGACGTCGAGCGAGCCCGGCGCCGGCACGTGGCCGATCGGGGTCTCGACCGCGGCGGCCTGGCCGTCGATGCGCTCGACGACCCACTTGAGCACGCGGCTGTTCTCGCCGAAGCCCGGCCACAGGAAGCCGCCGTCCTCGTCGCGGCGGAACCAGTTGACGTAGAAGATGCGGGGCAGCTTCGCGGCGTCGTTGTCCTTGCCCATGTTGACCCAGTGGCCGAAGTAGTCGCCGGCGTTGTAGCCGATGAAGGGCAGCATCGCCATCGGGTCGCGGCGCACGACGCCGACCGCGCCGACCGCGGCCGCGGTGGTCTCCGAGGAGAGGGTCGCGCCGAGGAAGGTGCCGTGGGTCCAGTCACGGGCCTCGAAGACCAGCGGGATCGTGGTCTTGCGGCGACCGCCGAAGAGGATCGCGTCGATCGGGACGCCGCGCGGGTCGTCGTACTCGGGCGCGAGGATGTCGCACTGCTTGATCGGGGTGCAGTAGCGGCTGTTGGCGTGGCTGGAGAGCTCCTCGCTGTCCGGCGTCCAGGGCTCGCCCTTCCAGGACGTCGCCTGGGCCGGGGTGTTCTCCAGGCCCTCCCACCAGATGTCGCCCTCGGGGGTCAGCGCCACGTTGGTGAACACCGAGTTGCCCTTGTTGATGGTGCGCATCGCGTTGGGGTTGGTGTGCTCGTTGGTGCCCGGAGCCACGCCGAACAGGCCGTACTCGGGGTTGACCGCCCACAGGCGGCCGTCCTCGCCGACGCGCATCCAGGCGATGTCGTCGCCGAGGGTCTCGACCTTCCAGCCCGGGATGGTGGGGGCGAGCATCGCGAGGTTGGTCTTGCCGCAGGCGCTCGGGAACGCGGCGGCGATGTACTTCACCACGCCCTGGGGGCTGGTGAGCTTGAGGATCAGCATGTGCTCGGCGAGCCAGCCCTCGTCGCGGGCCATCACCGAGGCGATGCGCAGCGCGTAGCACTTCTTGCCGAGCAGGGCGTTGCCGCCGTAGCCGGAGCCGTAGGACCAGATCGCGCGCTCCTCGGGGAACTGCACGATGTACTTGGTGTCGTTGCACGGCCACGCGACATCGGCCTGGCCCTCGGCGAGCGGGTGGCCGACCGAGTGCAGCGCCTGCACGAAGGGGGCGTTCAGCTCGGTCATGCGCTCGAGCACGTGCGAGCCCATGCGGGCCATGACGCGCATGGACGCCGTCACGTAGGCGGAGTCGGTGAGCTCGACACCGAACATCGGGTGCTCGGCCTCGAGGTGGCCCATCACGAAGGGGATGACGTACATGGTGCGCCCGCGCATGCAGCCGTCGTAGAGACCTCGCATGAGGTCCTTCATCTGCGAGGGCTCCATCCAGTTGTTGGTGGGGCCGGCGTCGCGCTCGTTCACCGAGCAGATGTAGGTGCGGTCCTCGACGCGGGCGACGTCGATCGGGTCGCTGGCGGCGTAGAAGGAGTTCGGCTTGATGGCCGGGTTCAACCGCGTGAAGGTGCCGGTGCCGACCAGAGCGTCGGTCAGCTCGATCCACTCCTCGTCGGAGCCGGTGCACCAGTGGATGCGGTCGGGCTTCATCAACTCGGCCGCCTCGCGGACGAAGTCGAGGATGCCCTGGTGGGTGGTGGGGGCGTCGGTGAGTGCCTCGGTGGCGGTCATCTGCCTGGTTTCCCTCGTGAGCTTCGCGGTGGACGCCCCAGCTGGGGTAAGGCGCCTCCGGCCGTCGAACGGGTCGACGGAGTCTGGAGTTGGGGTGTTCATCGCACGGCGTCGTTGTCGGCGAAACGGCCGGGGCGGTGCGTGTGACGACGGGGGGTCGGGACACTCCGCCACGGTCGGTTCGGTGAATGTACCCCCGTGGTTTCGGGGCGTCCTATTGGATCGTTCAACGGTCTGTGGCCGGGCTCACATCCAGATATCGGACACGCGTGTCGCGCTCATGTGACGCGCGCCGCTCGCCGCACGCCTGCCGTCACCCCGCGGCGTCCGGATTCGGCATCGCCGGACCTCTCCGCTATCCTCGACCAGTCGTCGCTTCGGCCACGACGGGCGCCCGTAGCTCAACGGATAGAGCATCTGACTACGGATCAGAAGGTTTGGGGTTCGAATCCCTACGGGCGCGCAAGAGAAGCCCCCGCTGTCGGTGACATCGGGGGCTTCGTCGTTCTTTCCTCCGGTCGGGCGCCACTCAGTCCGGCCTGAGAGACGCCAGCGCTGCGCGGCGCACCTCACCGGCGCTCACGCCGAAGCGGGAGCGGAAGGCCTGGGAGAACCAGGCGGTGGACGTGAAGCCGCAGCGCATCGCCACGTCGACGGTGCGCTGAGCCGGTTCGATGGTGTCGCGCAGCAGCGCGTGGGCGCGGTCGAGGCGCCGGGCGAGGATGTGGCGCGGCAGCGAGGTGCCGGCGTCGGCGAAGACGCGGGAGAGCTGACGTTCCGAGACGCCGCAGGCTGCAGCGACCGCCGGGGCGCCGAGCGACGGATCGGCCAGATGGTCGTCGATGAAGGCGCGGGCGGCGGCCCGGTGCGCTGCCGGAGCACCGAGATCGCCCCGGGTCGCCAGCAGGGCCACCAGTTCGAGCACCGCCGTCTCGTCGGCGGGCAGCGCGCGGTTCGCGTCGACGCTGAGGGCACGGGCCACCGCGCGCAGCAGCCGGACGCCGTGAGGGTCGGCCCGCTCGCCGGCGGCGTCGATCACGACCGGCTCGGCGAGCAGCGGGTCGAGGGCGGTGGCGCCGTCGCTCCCGAGCAGGGGAGCGAGGGCGGCCTTCGGCACCCGGACGGCGAACTCGTGCAGCCCGTGGCCGAACCCGCGCGCCAGCGGGCGATCGACGTCGCAGACCAGGAGCTGGCCGGGGCGCACCAGGCGGCGTCCGGCCGCGGTGTCGACCACCGCCTCGCCCTGCAGCGCCGCGTAGACGGCGACCGCGTCGGCGGGTGGGGTCTCCGCGCTCCGCTCGACGCCGTGGGCGGTGCCGCGCACGGATGCGAGACGCACCCCGCCGGCCTCCACCGTGACCTCCCGCGCCCGGAACGGCCGCCCCTCCCCGACCCGGCACCGCAGCTCGATCAGGGCTTCGCGGTTGTGCCGCTCCCAGGCATCGACCAGCTCGGCGCCGGCCCGTCCGTGCACCTCGAACGCACGAGGACGAGCGGGGGCCTCCATGCGGCCATCGTGACACGCGTCACAAGCGACCCGGTGCCAGGACGACGTCGAACCGGGTGCGGCTCCACGTGCCCTCGATCGTGCGGCCGTCGGGGGTCGGGGTGCCGGCCGGCTGCCGCTCGAACCGCTTGACCAGCGAGTCCTTGACGCCGAAGACGCTGTCGGCGTCGAGGAGCGGATCGCCCTCCACGAAGATGTGGGTGACCAGCGTGCGGCACCCCGGGTGGGAGACCAGGAAGTGCAGGTGGCTGGCGCGCATCGGCGAGCGTCCGACGGCGTCGAGCATGCGACCCACCGGCCCGTCGTCGGGGATCGGGTACGGCGTGGGCGTGATGCCCCAGAACCGGTAGCCGCCGTCGTCGTCGGTGCGCAGGTGGGCGCGGGCGGCGGTGCGGCCGTCGTCGTACTGCACGTCGTAGCGCCCGTCCTCGTCGGCCTCCCACACCTCGAGCAGCGCACCGGCGAGGGGGCGGCCCTCGTGGTCGCGCACGGTGCCCTCGACCCAGCAGGGTTCGCCGGTGGCCCCGAACGCCATGTCGCCGCCGAGCTCGATCTCGGGGGAGCCCTCCACGAAGAACGGCCCGAAGACGGTGGCCTCGGTGGCCTCGCCGTAGGCCTCGTTGTTGACCGCGATGGTCTGCATCGAGGCGCCGAGCACGTCGGAGAGCAGGATGAACTCCTGGCGCTGGTCGTCGGTGATGTGGCCGGCGGCGGTGAGGAAGGCGATCGCCTCGCCCCACTCCTCCTCGGTGAGCCGGGTCTCGCGGATGAAGGCGTGCACGTGGCGCACGAGCCCGGTCATCAGCTCCTTCAGGCGCGGATCGGGACAGGCGTCGAAGGAGGACACGACGCGCTCGACGAGCTCCTCCTCGCGCTGCTGCTGGGCGGGTGAGACCTCCGGGTGCTCGCTCATCGGGGTTCGCTTCCTTCCCAGGCCGCCCGGAGGAGGGCGGCGATGCGGTCGGCGTCGACAGGGACGGGGTTGTGCGGCGGCACGGCCGCCAGGATCGGCTCGACGGCCTCGGCGATGCCGTCCTCGGGCATGCCGAGGTCGCGCAGCGACCGTGGCGCCGCGAGGGTGCGGTACAGATCGGCGAGCCCGTGGACGGCGTCGGGTGTCCCGAGTGCCTCGGCGATGCGCCGCCGGGCCTCGGGGGCCGCGGGCGCGTTGAGGGCGAGCACGTGCGGGAGCACGACGGCGTGGGTGGGCGCATGGGGCAGGGCGAACCGGCCGCCGAGCACATGGCAGATCTTGTGGTGCAGCCCCGAGCCGGCCGACGCGAAGGCCACCGCGGCGAGGTGGGCGCCGTAGAGGGTCTGCTCATGACCGGCGAGCCCGCTGGGCGCGGTCACGATCGCGCGCAGGCCCGCGGCGAGGGCCCGGATGCCCTCGCCGGCCAGCACCCGGTCGATGGGGTCGGCACGCGGCCCCCACATCGCGTCGATGCAGTGCGCCAGGGCGTTGAGGCCGCTTGCGACGGCCAGCTCCGGCGGCAGTGTCGTGAGGAGGGTGGCGTCGTAGACCACCGAGCGGGGCAGCACCCGCGCATCGACGCCGGTGGTCTTCGTGACGCCCTCGGTGAGGCCCCACACGTCGGTGGCCTCGGAGCCCGCGTAGGTCGTCGGCACCGCCACGATCGGCAGGCCGGTCGTGAGCGCCACCGCCTTGGCCAACCCGGTGGTCGAGCCGCCGCCGACGCTCACCACCGCATCGACCGCGCCGTCCGCCGCCGCCCGCCGGGCCCGTTCGGCCACCTCCACCGGCACGTGCATGACGACGTCGTCGTGCCGCACCGCGGTCGGCACGCCGGCCGCGACGGCGTCGGCGATCGCGGCCTCGGAGGGCGCCGCGATCACCATGGCCCGCCGGACGCCGAGGCGCGCGGCCTCCTCGGCGCACGCAGCGGCCGCCTGGCCGGGTGCGAAGACGACGCGCTGGGCACGCGACTCGTGGAGGAACGCCAGCGCGCCTGCGCCAACGCCCGCGTTCACACCCGCGCTCATGCCCGGCCGAGCAGCCGGGTGAGGGCGTCGCGCAGAGCGGCCGCGGGGTCGTCGGGCAGGTTCGTCACCCGCCAGGCGATGTGCTTGTCGGGGCGCACCAGCAGGGCGCCCGACTCCTCCACCTCCCGCAGCTTCGCCCAGTCGAAGTACAGGTCGGTGACGGCGCGGCCCGGACCGATCACGACGGCCTCCAGGGGCACGCCCAGCTCGGCGGCGACCGTGGTGCTCGCCTGCTCCCAGGCCGATCCGGCGACGCCGGTGATCAGCGTCCAGCAGTGGTACGGGGCGAGGTCCATCATCGCCAGGCGGGTGGTCTGGTCGCCCACCCAGGCGTGCGGCAGATGGGCGCCGGGACTCGTCGAGACCGCGTGGAAGAGGTCGGGATCCTCCTTGCCCGGCGGCTGCACCGGCCGGGTGCCGTCGCCGATGATCGCGCAGGACTCGTAGAACTGGCCGAGCTCGACACCGTGGGCGTTGAACTCGTAGTTCTTGGTCTCCATCGCCTTCACCAGCGCCGCCCGCTTGGCCGCACCCGCCGGGGTGTCGGCCTTGCGCTCCTCGATGGCCGCCGCCATCGCCTCGCCGTCGAGCCCGACGACGCCGAGGGCCTCGAAGATGTCGGCGAACTCCCGGGCGGAGGTGTTGGCGCGGGTGACGATCCGCTCCGCCACCGGGGCCCGCTCCTCGGTGTAGCTCTCGAGCAGGCTCGGCGCGGCCTGGCCGCGCAGCACCGCGGCGATCTTCCAGGCCAGGTTGTAGGAGTCCTGCACGGAGGTGTTCGAGCCCAGGCCGTTGCTCGGCGGGTGACGGTGCACGGCGTCCCCGGCACAGAAGACCCGGCCACGCTGCAGCCGGGTCGCGTACATCTCGTTGACGCCCCACAGGCTGTAGCCGGTGATCTCCGGCTCCAGGTCGGGCATGCCCAGCAGGTCGCGCACGATCTTCGTGGCCGCCGCGTCGTCGAGCACGGGCGGTTCCTCGGCGATGTCGTAGCCCCACACGATCAGCCACTCGTCCCACGGCCGCACCATGCGCACCAGGCCGGTGCCGATGCCGCCGACGTTCGAACCCGGCTGGATCACCCAGTAGAGCACCGAGGGTCGGTGGTCGACGAGCGCGGAGATGTCGGCCTTGAAGGTGATGTTCATGGAGCCGGCGATGTCCATCGCGCCCTCGTAGGGCAGGTCGAGGTCGGCAGCCACCTGGGAGCGGGCACCGTCGGCGCCGATGAGGTACTTCGCGCGGATCGCGTACGCGTGCCCGGTCAGCCGGTCGCGCACCTGCACGGTGACGCCGTCGTCGTCCTGCTCGTGGCCGAGGTACTCGGTGGAGAAACGGGTCTGGGCGCCGCGCTCGGTGGCGTTGCGCACCAGGATCGGCTCGAGGTAGGTCTGCGGGATGTCGACGGTGAGGCACGGACTCGCCAGCTGGTAGTCGGCCTCCCGGTCGGGCCGGGTGCCCCACGTGCGGATGCGGCCGATCTCCTCCCCGGCGATGGAGGTGCAGAACACGGTGTCGCCCACCAGGTGGTGCGGGGTGGCGTCGGCGAGCACCTGCTCCTCGATGCCGAGGTCGCGGAAGATCTCCATGGCCCGCTGGTTGGTGATGTGGGCGCGCGGGGTGTTCGCCGTCCACCGGTACTTGGTGATCATGATCGTCGGCACCCCGAGCTCGGCCAGGAACAGCGCCGCGGAGGAGCCAGCTGGGCCCGAGCCGACGATCACGACGTCGGTCTCGACCGTCGTCCCGGTGGGCGGCACGGTCTCGGCGAGACCGTCGTCGAACGTGGCCATGGGCGGCGCCTCTCGATCGGGGTTCGGGCATCGAGTCTGGAAGCGCCGCGGGCCGCGGGTCGAGGGACGCCGTCCCCGATGGCGGAAATGCGAACGCGTGCCGAGGCGGGCCGCCGGAAGCCGGCCGGTGCATCATGGCGGGGAGGCTCGGCGACCCCGGATCGTTCGGCTCATCGGCCGGTGCTCCCCGTCGAGCGCCGCCGGTGGATGCGCGACGAGTTGGAGGTGCTCGCCCCGGACCACCCCTGGCTGACGCGCCTGGGGTGAGCGGCGACCGCGCGGCGGCGGTTCCGGTCCGAACCACGGTGCCACCGGACGCCGACCGGCGTAGCGTCCGGTGCTGTGAGAGCACTGCGGGTCCTCTTCGCCCTCGTCATCACCGCCTCCCTCGCGGTCTCGCTGCGGGTGCCCGCGGAGGCGGACGTCGTCGCCCCGACGCCGTCCTGGCTCAGCTGTCCCGATGCGGCGACGCTCAGCGCGGCCCGCGGCGTCGTCCTGCTGGTGCCGGGCACCGGGTCGCGTCCGGCCGAGTCGTTCGGCTGGGGCTACCAGCGGGCGCTGACCGCCGACGGGTTCGCCACCTGCACGGTCGCCCTGCCGCAGGACGGCCTCGGCAGCTTCACCGACGCCGCCGTGCGGGTGCGCTCCGCGATCGAGATGACGGCGGTGCTGGCCGGGCGGTCGATCTCGGTGGTCGGCCACAGCCAGGGTGGGGCGCTGCCGGTGTGGGACGTGAAGTTCTGGCCGCAGATCGCGCCGCTCGTCGACGACATCGTGAGCCTCTCCGGCCCCTTCGGCGGCACCCGGCTGGGCAATGAGCTGTGTCTGCTGCGGCGCTGCTCGGGCCTCGCTTGGCAGCTGCGGGTGGGGTCGCGCACGGTCAAGGCGTTGCGCACCGCCCCGCTCCCCACCGGGGACGACGCACCGGCCATCACCTCGTTGGCCGCCCCCTACGACGAGATCGTGCGGCCCCAGCCGGCCGCCAGCCAGCTCGACGGCGCGACGAACATCGTGCTCACCAAGGTATGCCCGCTCGACCCGTCCGAGCACGGCCTGATCCTCGGCGACCCCGTCGGTTACGCGCTCACCCTCGACGCGCTCACCCACGACGGGCCGGCCGATCCGACCCGGCTGCCGGCGGGCACCTGCCAGCAGGCGTTCATCCCGCACGGCGACCCGCTCGGCACGCTGGCGTTCGTGCGCAGCATCGCCCGCTTCGCCACCGGCCTCGCGAACCCGCTGCGGTGGGTCTCCCGCGAGCCCGCGCTGCCGGCGTACGCCGAGCCGTACGCCGGCTGATCGCGGTCGGCCGGCGCGGAGCGCGTCAGGGTTCGACGGTCACCTTGATCGCCTCGCCGTTCGCGACGATGTCGAAGGCCTTGGCGACCTGCTCGAGCGGGATGTGGCTGGTGATGAGGTCCTTCACCGGGACCTGACCGGTCGAGATGTACTCCAACGCGCGCTTGTTGTGCTCGGGCGCCGAGCCGTTGGCGCCGTGGATGTGCAGTTGCCGGTAGTGGACGACGTTGGAGTCGCAGGTGATCGTCGGGTCGGTCTTGGGCAACCCGCCGAAGAAGGAGATGCGGCCGTTGCGGGCCGCCATGGCGATGGCCTGCTCCTGGGTGACGTTGGCAGCCGTGGCGGTGATGACGACGTCGGCGCCGCGCCCGTCGGTGAGCTCCATGACGCGGGCGACCACGTCGACCTGCGAGGCGTCGATGATCTCGTCGGGTGCGACGGCCTCGGCCGACATCGCCAGCCGGTCGGCGTTGACGTCGACCAGGTAGACCGGCCCGGCGCGGTGGACGCCGCGGGCGATGCGGATGTGCATGCACCCGATCGGGCCGGCGCCGAAGACGACGACGGTGTCGCCCTCCTCGATGCCGAGCAGCTCCTGGGCGTTGATCGCGCAGGCGAACGGCTCGGCGGCCGACGCCTCGTCGAAGCCGACGTTGTCGGGGATGCGGTTCAGGCCGTCGACCTTGAGCACCTGGCGGGGCACGATCATGTACTCGGCGAAGCCGCCGTCGTACTGGTAGCCGATCGAGGTCTGGTTGGCGCAGACGGCCATCCAGCCCTTGCGGCACTCGTGGCAGTCGCCGCACGGGACGGCCGCGATGACCTGGGTGCGGTCGCCGACCGCCCAGCCGCCGCCGAAGAGCGCCTCGACGTCCGCCCCGATCTCGACGATCTCGCCGGCGACCTCGTGACCGAGCGTGCGTGGCGGGGTGAGGTTCTGGTGACCGTTGCCGCGGATCTTGACGTCGGTGCCGCACGTCGAGCAGTTGCGCACGCGGATCTTGATCTCGTCGGGCCCGCAGACGGGCTCGGGCACCTCCTCGAGTCGCAGGTCGCCGGGGGCGTAGAAGCGCAGGGCCTTCACGGTGGTGCCTCTCGGTTCGGGGGCTGTCGAGGAGGACCGTACCACTCAAAACCACATGTAGCCACGCCCGAATGTGACCGAATGTGCCCGAAATGGTTGCCAAGATGCCCGAATGTGGGATTCACTGGCGCCCTCACGTGATCTCGGTCATACATCCCGCACTCGTCGAAGGGACCCACCGATGGCATCCCCCACCGCTGTTCGGCCCCCGCGCTCCGGCGCCCGGGTCCAGGTGCAGAAGTTCGGCACCTTCCTGTCCTCCATGGTGATGCCGAACATCGGCGCCTTCATCGCCTGGGGGCTCATCACCGCCCTCTTCATCCAGGTCGGCTGGCTGCCCAAGCTCGGCATCGGCGACAGTCCCGACAGCTGGGTCGCCCGCATCGGCGGCTGGGACGCCGACGGCGGCGGCATCGTCGGACCGATGATCACCTACCTGCTGCCGATCCTCATCGGCTACACCGGCGGGAAGATGATCCACGGGACGCGCGGCGGCGTCGTCGGGGCGATCGCCACGATGGGCGTCGTCGCGGGCACCTCGATCCCGATGTTCATGGGCGCGATGATGATGGGCCCGCTGGGCGGCTGGACGATGAAGCGCATCGACGCCCTGTGGGCCGGTCGCATCCGACCCGGCTTCGAGATGCTGGTCGACAACTTCTCCGCCGGCATCTGGGGCGGCGTCCTGGCCACCTTCGGGTTCTTCGTGATGAGCCCGATCGTCACCTTCGTCTCCGACCGTCTCGGCGACGGCGTCGACTTCCTGGTCAGCAACGACCTGCTTCCGCTGACCTCGCTCATCATCGAGCCCGCGAAGATCCTGTTCCTCAACAACGCCATCAACCACGGCATCCTCACCCCGCTCGGCACCAACGAGGCCGCGGAGAGCGGCAAGTCCGTGCTCTTCCTGCTCGAGGCCAACCCCGGCCCGGGCCTGGGGCTGCTGCTCGCCTTCTCCGTCTTCGGTCGGGGCATGGCCAAGGCATCGGCACCCGGCGCCGCGATCATCCAGTTCCTCGGCGGCATCCACGAGGTCTACTTCCCCTACGTGCTGATGAAGCCCCGCCTCATCCTCGCCGTCATCGCCGGCGGCATGACCGGCGTGTTCGTCAACGTCGTCTTCGACGTCGGCCTGCGCGCCCCGGCCGCGCCCGGGTCGGTGTTCGCGGTCTACGCCCAGACGGCGTCCGGCAGCTATGTGGGAGTGACGCTCTCGATGCTGGCGTCGGCCGCGGTCACCTTCGCGATCGCCGGACTGCTGCTGCGCACCGACCGCAGCGAGGACGGCGACCTCGCCGCCGCCACCAGCGCGATGGAGGACCTCAAGGGCAAGGCCTCGATCGCCTCGACCCTGGTCGGTTCCGGCGCGGGCACGGGCTCGGTGTCCTCGATCGTCTTCGCCTGCGACGCGGGGATGGGCTCCTCGGCGATGGGCGCCTCGGTGCTGCGCCGCAAGCTCGCCGACGCCGGCTTCGGCGAGGTCAAGGTCGTCAACCGGGCGATCGGCTCGCTCACCGACACCGTCGACCTCGTGGTCACCCACCGCGACCTCACCGCCCGGGCCCGCGAGCGGACGCCGTCCGCGGTGCACGTCAGCGTCGAGGACTTCCTCGCCAGCCCGCGCTACGACGAGATCGTCGAGCTGGTGCGATCCAGCGCGTCGGTCCGGGTGCCGGTCGGTGCGGGCGTCGGTGCCGGGGTCGGTGCCGGGGGGAGTGCCGGCGGTGCCGACCACCTGCTGGGTCTCGGCTGCGTCGTCCTCGACGGCACGGCGCGGACCCGTGACGACGCGATCGTCGAGGCCGGACGCCTCCTGGTCGCCGCCGGCGTCGCCGGGGACGGGTACGTCGCCTCGATGCTCGAGCGCGAGCAGTCGGTGTCGACGGCCATGGGCCGCGGCCTCGCCATCCCGCACGGCACCGAGGCCGGCAAGGGGGCCATCCTGCGCAGCGGCATCTCCTTCGTGCGCTACACCGACCCGATCTCGTGGAACGGCAAGGAGGTCGAGTTCGTCGTCGGCGTCGCCGGTCAGGGGAACGAGCACCTGGCGATGCTGGGTCGCATCGGCCAGGTGTTCCTCGACGAGGATGCGGTGGCCCGGCTCCGCGCGGCCACCACACCCGAGCAGGTGCGCGACGTCCTGACCGTGTGACGCCGTAGGCCCGGCGTCGGTCAGGTCGGGGCCGCCCGTCCCATCCCAGGGGGACGGGCGGCCCGATCCTCGACCGCACCGAGCGCGTGCACCACAATGGCGGCACGATGACCGAGCCCGCCCTGCCCGTCGATTCCGAGACCCGCCAATCGCGCATCCTCGCCATCGCCCGCGTCGAGGGCCGGGCGGACGTCGCCGCGCTCGCCGAGCAGTTCGGCGTCGCCACCGAGACGATCCGCCGCGACCTGAAGGTCCTCGCGGAGCGGCGGCTCGTCAAGCGCGTGCACGGCGGGGCGATCCCCCTGGAGAGCGCCGCGTTCGAATCCGACTTCGGCTTCCGTAGCCAGGTCGACCTGTTGCAGAAGCAGCGCATCGCCCATCACGCCGTCGGCCTGCTGCACGGTGCCGAGACGGTGTTCCTCGACGAGGGCTTCACGCCCCGGCTGGTCGCCGAACTGCTCGCCGACCGCACCCTCACCGTCGTCACCGCCTCGTTGCTGGTGGCCCAGGCGCTGGCCGAGAGCAGCACCGTCACGGTGTTCCTGCTCGGCGGGAAGCTGCGGGGCCGCACCCTGGCCACCGTCGACAGCTGGGCGTTGCGGCAGCTCGCCGAGCTGCGCATCGACCTGGCCTTCATGGGCACCAACGGCATCACCGCGACCGACGGGCTCACGACCCCCGACCCGGCGGTCGCCGCGGTCAAGCGCCTGGCGGTCGAGCGGTCGCGTCGCAGCGTCCTGATGGCCACCGACGCCAAGTTCGGCGTCACGACCTTCATCCGCTTCGCCGAGGTCGCCGACTTCGAGACGATCGTGACCGGCACCGAGCTCGCCGAGAGCGATGCCGCCCGCTACACGGCGCTCGGCACGCGGGTCGTCCGGGTCTGAGCGGTCCCCACCCACCCCTCCGGTGCGCGCCCCGGGTGTCCGGGACGGGACGCCGGGGAAGGGTGCGGCCATGGACACGCGACGCGACCTCCGCCGCATCCCGGGCTGGGTGCTCGGCTGGATGCTGGGCATCACCGTGCTGCTCGTCGTCTCGGTGGTGGCCACCGTGCTCGCGCTGGCCCGCGACTGAGGGCCTCAGCCGAGCAGCCGCAGCCCGAGGCTGAGCGCCGCGGCAATGCCCGCCGCGGTGGCCAGCATGAGCAGGCGGGAGCGCGCGCCCACGATGCGCGCGGCCGTCGCCACCAGCAGCGCCGCCGCGCCGGCGAGGCAGCACCACCACCACACCGGGCTCGTCGTCGCGGCCAGCACCGTCAACCCGCGGACGCCGTCCGCCGCGAGCAGGCCGGCGATCGCACCCGCGCCGAGTCCCCGCCGCAGCGGAGCGGGCTCGACGAGCGCGGCGGCCGCGGCGCCGACCATCGGCCCGGCCAGCACCCCGAGGACGCCCCACAGCGTGGGGTCGTAGCTCAGCCCCCGCGCAGCCGCGGCCAGCGTGTAGCCGAGCAGCAGGGCCAGGAACGCGGCGACGCCGAGTGCGGCGCCGGCCCGCGGGCCGGGCCGAACGGCGGCCACGGCCGCCACGACCACGATCGTCCAGCCGGAGATCGAGTTGGCCAGCGGGCCGATGGAGTCGGGCAGCACGCCCTGCGCCCAGGAGGTGAGGGCCCCGGCGATCAGACCCGTGCCCACGACGACGAGGAAGGCGCGGATCACGCCGGTACGGGTCGTGGCGGCGAGGGTCGGCGGGGTCGATCGGGGCGCGGTGGTCGACGGCATGCCGCCATCGTCCGCGCCGGGGGACGGGTCGGAACAGGTGTGCGCGCCGGATCGGCACTGGGTCGGGAGGATCGGTACCTGAGGAGGAGACGCGTTCCAGACCGTGAGCGGGGCTGCGCCGTCCCCGTGTTCCTGCCACGCTCGACCCGTCGTCCCCCCGTCGGTCCCGCACCACCACCGCACCACCAGGAGCCCCCATGTCGAAGCGCGCCCAGGCCACCGCCCGCACCACCCTCCCGATCAGCGTCGAGCAGGCGTGGGCGGCACTCTCGCAGCACGAGGCCATGGCCACGTGGGGTCCGGGCATGAGCGTGACCGTCGACGACGCGAAGGCCGAGACGCCCGGCGGGGTCGGCGCGGTGCGCCGCATCAGCGCCCCCGGCCCGGCACCCGCGATCGTCGAGGAGATCACCACCTTCGACGCCCCGCACGTGCTCGGTTACCGCGGCCTGGCCGGCATCCCGTTCCGCGACTACCGCGGCGAGGTGCATCTCACCCCGCAGGGCTCGGGCGTCGCCGTCGAGTGGACGCTCTCGGCGCAGGCGCGGGTGCCATTCGTCGAGCAGGGTGCCCTCGCGCTCGTCGCGCGCACGCTGCTCTCGCTCTACTCGCGGGCGGCTCGCAAGGGCTGAGCCCTACCAGCTGATCGTCCACCCCTCGCCGGTCGGCGCATCGTCGGGGGCCCGCTCCTTCGTCGTCGCCGCGGCGATGCGCTCGGCGGCGGCCGGATCGACGTCCGCCGGCAGCCGGTCGGTGAGGATCGCGAACAGGACGCCGTCGTCGGTGCGCACGCCGTCGAGGCGTCCGTCCGCCACGAGATCGCGGACGACGGACTCCTCCCACCCGCTGGCGCGGGCGAACGCCTCCAGCGGCAGATGCGGGCGGACGGCCATGGGCCGAGTGTGCCGCGACGCGGGTCAGCCCGCCAGGTGCCCGTGGTCGACGAGCTGGATGCTCCCGTGGACGGCGGCCGCGTCGTCCGAGGCGAGGAAGCAGACCACGGCGGCCACGCTGTCGGCGGTCATGAAGCCGCGCTTGGCCGAGATGCGCATGATCAGCTCCCAGTCGGCGCCCTCGGGGATGTCGATGTTGTGCACCTGCGGGGTGTCCATGCCGCCCGGGCACACGCAGTTCACGCGCAGCGGCGTCGTCAGGTACTCCACGGCCAGCGCCTTGGTGAGCCCGACCAGCCCGTGCTTGGCGGCGGTGTAGGCGGCGGAGTAGGCCTCGCCGTGGATGCCGGCGACCGAGGAGACGTTGACGATGTTGCCGGCCGCCTCCAGCAGATGCGGGATCGCGGCCTGGCTGGTGAAGAACGCGCCCGAGAGGTTCACGGCGAGGTCGTGGTGCCACTGCTCGTCGGTGACCTCGGTGGTGATGCGGAAGTCGTGGCGTCCGGCGTTGTTGACCAGCACGTCGAGCCGCCCGAAGGCCGCGACGGCGTCGGCCACCGCGGCCCGGCAGGACGACGCGTCGCCGACGTCGAGGACGCCGTACCGCACCGTGCCCGGCAGGTCGGCGCAGGACGCCGCCACCTCCGCCAGTCGCTCCTGGTCGCGCGAGGCCGCATAGACCGAACCGCCGCCGGCCGCGAAGCGCCGAACGCAGGCGGCGCCCAGGCCGGAGGAGGCGCCGGTGACGAGGATCGAGCGGCCGGTGAAGGGCAGCGTGGGGAGCGTGGTCATGGGGCCTCCGGGGGCGACGGCGGTGTCGGGAGCGGCGCCAGCTTGGCAGGTGGTCGAGTCCGGGGGGAGGGGTTCGTTGACGTCGTCCCACCGGAGCGACAGGCTCCGACCACCGTCCACCCCCGAGGAGACCTATGAGCACCTTCTTCGAACTCGTGCAGTTCATCGGCCGCGTCATGTTCGTGTTCCTGCTGATCGGCTCGGCCATCGGCCACCTCACGCAGACCGAGGCCATGGCGGGCTACGCCGCATCGCGCGGGGTCAGCCCCGCCAAGCCGCTCGTGCAGATCAGCGGCGTCGCCCTACTCGCCGGCGGGCTCTCGGTGCTGCTCGGCATCTTCGGCGACATCGGTTCGCTCGGCCTGGCGATCCTGCTGATCATCACCGCCGTCCAGATGCACGCCTTCTGGAAGGAGACCGACCCGATGGCCAAGCAGATGGAGATGGTGGCCTTCAACAAGGACATCGCGCTGGCCGGCGCCGCCCTCTTCCTGTGGGTCTACTTCCACTACGACGCTGTGCCGTGGGTGCTCACCGACGCGCTCTTCAGCGCCTACTGAGCCGACCACCGGTTGGTGAAGGAGCCCCCGCGACGCCCGAGCCGTCGCGGGGGCTCCGCCTTTCCTGATTCCAGGCTGAGCCGAGATCCGCCCGACACGACGGCGAAACAGCGGTGCGCGAGCCTCGTCGCAGCCGGAAGGGATCAGCCGAGGAGGCGTGCGGATGCGGGAGTCGGAGCCGTTGGTGATGGCGGCGTTCTCCTACCTCGGCGCCAACGGCATGGTCGGCGCCTCGTGGTTCGAGCCCGACGACGGCTCGGCCGACTTCCTCAGCCTCGACCACTGGATCCCGATGGCGCGGATGCTGGATGCGGCCGGTTTCGACTTCCTCTTCCTCGCCGACAGCTATGGCTGGCCCGCCGTCGACGGGCAACCGCACCCGGCCACGGTGAGCGAGGGACGCGCGGTGCCGCAGGCCGACCCCATCACCCTCGTCTCGGCGCTCGCCGCGGCCACCGAGCAGCTCGGCTTCGTCGTCACCTGCTCGACCACCGTCGAGCGCCCCGCCGCCCTGGCGCGGCGGTTGGCGACACTCGACCACTTCTGCGGCGGCCGGCTCGGCTGGAACATCGTCACCGGCGCCAACGGCGCCACCGCCGCCGAGCTGATGGGCGAGCCGCTCATCGCCCACGATCTGCGCTACGACATGGCCGAGGACTACCTCGAGCTGTGCCTGGGGCTGTGAAAGTCGACGTGGCGCACCGACGCCTGGGTGCGCGACGCCGCGCGGCGGGTCTTCGCCGAGCCGGACGGCGTCCGCTCGATCACCCACGAGGGGCCGTACTTCCGCAGCCACGGGCTGCTGAACGTGCCACCGTCGCCCCAGCGCACGCCGCTGCTGGTGCAGGCGGGTTCGTCGGGGCGCGGTCTGGCGTTCGCCGGCCGCAACGCCGAGGCCGTCTTCGTCGCCGGCGGCGACCCGGCGGTGGTCGCGCAGCGCGTCGCGGGCATCCGGACGGCGGCCCGCGAGGCCGGCCGCGACCCGAATGGCATCACCGTGCTCGCCGGCGTCATGCTGCTGACCGCGCCCACGGCGCAGGAGGCGCACGCCCGGCATGCGCGCATGCTCGAACGCTCCACGCTCGAGGGTGCGGCCGCGGTGTTCGCCGGCAACACCGGTGTCGACCTGCTGCGCTTCCCGCTCGACCGGCCGCTGCCCACCGACCTCACCACCGAGCTCGGCCTGAGCAACCTCCAGCGCTACCTCGGCACACCCGAGGCGCCGGGGCCCACGGTCGCCGAGATCCTCGAGGACTTCCGCGTCACCGGCATCAACGGCTCGGTGTTCGTCGGCGACCCCGAGCAGGTGGTCGACCAGGCCGTCGCCTTCGCCGAGGCCACCGATGTCGACGGCTTCCTCCTCCAGCCGAACCTCGTGCCCGGCACCTTCGAGGACGTCGCCGAGCTGGTGCTGCCGGTGCTGCGCGAGCGGGGTCTGGCCCGGCACTCGCCGCGCGGCACGCTGCGCGAGAAGCTCCAGGGCCCGGGCCGCCGGTGGCTGGCCGAGGACCATCACGGCGCCGCGCGGCGCTGGACTCCGTGACGGGGTGAGGCCGGGGGCTGCCGCCGCCCGGATATATCTGGTTCCATAGGTTTCAGAGCGCGTCGTCGGTCTCCCGGGCCGACGCGACCTGCGCCCCCGAGACGAAGGGAACGACCCCATGACGCTGTACGCCGTCCGTGATCCCCGTACCGGTGAGGTGGTCGCCGACTACCCCACCGCCACCGACGCCGAGATCGCCGCGGCGATCGGCGCGGCCGACGCGGCGTACCGCAGCTGGGGTCGCACCACGACGCCGGCGCAGCGGGCGGCGCTGGTGCGCCGGGTCGGCGAGCTGCACCTGGAGCGCATCGACGAGCTGGCACGCCTGGTCGTGCAGGAGATGGGCAAGCCGGAGTCCGAGGCGCGCGAGGAGATCGAGTTCGCCGCCGCCATCTACGAGTACTACGCCGACAATGCCGAGACGTTCCTCGCCGACGAGCCCGTGACGCTGCTCGCAGGATCGGGCGAGGCGGTCATCCGGCGCAGCCCGGTCGGCGTCCTGCTCGGGATCATGCCGTGGAACTTCCCCTGCTACCAGGTCGCCCGGTTCGCCGGACCCAACCTGACGGCCGGCAACACGATCCTGCTCAAGCACGCACCGCAGTGCCCCTCCTCGGCCGCGGCGATGGCGGCGATCTTCGCCGACGCCGGCTTCCCCGAGGGCGCCTACGTCAACCTCTACGCCACCAACGAGCAGGTCGCCACGATCATCGCCGACCCGCGCGTGCAGGGCGTCTCGCTCACCGGCTCCGAGCGGGCCGGCGCCGCCGTCGCCGAGATCGCGGGCCGCAACCTGAAGAAGGTCGTGCTCGAGCTCGGCGGCTCCGACCCCTTCGTGGTGCTCGGCTCCGACGACCTCGACGCCACCGTGCAGGCCGCCGTCGACGCCCGCTTCTACAACACCGGCCAGGTGTGCAACGCCGGCAAGCGGTTCATCGTCATCGACAGCCTCTACGACGACTTCGTCGCGCGCTTCGAGGAGCGCATCCGCGAGGCCGGCATCGACAGCCCGCTCTCCTCGACCGCGGCCGCCGACCGGCTCGCCGAGCAGCTCGACCGGGCGGTGGCCGCCGGCGCCGAGCTGCGCGCGACCGGCGAGCGGGACGGCGCGTTCTTCCCCGCCGGGCTGCTCACCGGCGTCGACGTCGAGAACCCCGTCTACCGCGAGGAGCTCTTCGGCCCGGTCGCCATGGTGGTCAAGGTCGGCTCGGAGGAGGAGGCGGTGGCCACCGCCAACGACACCCCCTACGGCCTCGGCTCCTACGTCTTCACCCCGGACGCCGAGCAGGCGCTGCGCGTGGCCGACCAGCTCGACGCCGGCATGGTCTTCGTCAACGGCGTCAACGCCGACGGCGTGGAACTGCCCTTCGGCGGCGTGAAGCGCTCCGGCTTCGGCCGCGAGCTCGGTCGCTACGGCATCGAGGAGTTCGTCAACAAGAAGCTCATCCGCGTCATCACCGCGGACTGACCCCGGAGCCGGCTCGAGCGCGGTGGCCGCGATCGGCACGCACGATCGCGGCCACCGCCTCGGCCGCCCGCAGCAGGTGGGGCTCGGTGCGATCGTGCACGTAGGCCAGGGCCAGCTCGACCGTTCCGGCGCCGCGCAGCGGCAGGTACCGGACGCCGTCCAGTCCCAGCGCCTGCACGGGCTCGGGGACGACGGCGACGCCGAGACCGCCTGCCACCAGGGTCACGAGCGTCGAGGTCTCGGCGACCTCGTGGCGCACGCGCGGCTCGAAGCCGGCGCCGCGGCACAGGCCGACGACCCGGTCGTACATGACCGCGGCGCGGCTGCCGGCGTGCACGATGAGGTCGACGTCGCGCAGGTCGCGCACGCCCACCCGGCTGCGGGTCGCGAGGCGATGCTCGGCAGGCACCGCGAGCACGAGCTTGTCCTGCCGCAGTGCGGTGACGGCGAGGGACGGCGTGCGCACCGGCGTCCGCAACAGGGCGAGGTCGACCTCGCCGGCCACCAGCGCATCGACCTGGTCGGGCACGAGCATCTCGCCGCGGAAGGAGACCTCGACGCCCGGCAGCTCGGCCGCGAGCCCGCGGGCCAACCGCGGCAGCAGGCTGTAGGTCACCGAGCCCACGCAGCCCAGCGTCAGCCGGCCCAGACGGCCGGCCGCGACCAGGCGCACCTCGTCGGCCGCCTCGGCGGTCTCCCTCAGGATCGCCCGCGCGCGCGGAAGGTACGCGGCGCCCGCGGTCGTCAGGTCGACCCGTCGGGTGGTGCGGGTGAAGAGCGGGACGCCGAGTTCGCGCTCGAGGGCGCGGATCTGCTGGGACAGCGGTGGCTGCGCCATGTGCAGCCGTTCGGCGGCGCGACCGAAGTGCCGTTCCTCGGCCACGGCGACGAACGCCTCGAGGCGCCGCAGATCCATTGATACGCCCAGCCTCTCAATCAGTGCGAAATCGGTCCTTCAGCGTATCGCCGATGAGGCGTAGCGTCGGCAGCGTGACCGAGTCGTACCTCTACGCCGCCGCCCGCACTCCGTTCGGCCGCTTCAACGGCGCCCTCGCCGGCGTCCGGCCCGACGACCTCGCCGCCACCGCGTTGTCGGGCGTGCTCGCCCGGGTGCCGGGCCTCGACCCGGCCGCGATCGACGAGGTGGTGTGGGGTGCGGCCAACCAGGCGGGCGAGGACAACCGCAACCTCGGCCGGATGGCGGTGCTGCTCGCCGACCTGCCGGTCACCGTGCCCGCCACGACCGTCAACCGGCTCTGCGGCTCCTCCCTCGACGCCGCCATCACGGCCTCGCGCATGATCGCCAGCGGCGACGCCGACGTGGTGGTCGCCGGCGGAGCGGAGTCGATGACCCGGGCTCCCTGGGTGCTGCCCAAGCCGGCCCGCGGTTTCCCGGCCGGCGACGTCACCGCGGTCTCGACCGCCCTGGGCTGGCGCCTGATCAACCCGCGCATGCCCGTCGAGTGGACGGCGTCCCTCGGCGAGTGCAACGAGCAGATCGCCGCGAGCACCGGCATCTCGCGCGAACGCCAGGACGCCTTCGCCGCCCGCTCCCACCGCCTCGCCGACCAGGCCTGGCGCGACGGCTTCTACGACGACCTCGTCGTCGCGGTGCCCGACGTCGACCTCGCTCGGGACGAGGGCATCCGCGCCGACACCACGCCGGAGACGCTGGCCGGGCTCAAGCCGTCCTTCCGGCGCGACGGCACCGGCACGATCACCGCCGGCAACGCCTCGCCGCTCAGCGACGGCGCCTCGGCGCTCGTGCTGGGCAGCGCCTCGGCCGCCGACCGCCTGGGCGCCCAGCCGCTCGCCCGCATCGCCGGCCGTGGCGCCTCGGCCCTCGAGCCGCACCTCTTCGGGCTGGCCCCGATCGAGGCGGCCGCCGCCGCGCTGCGGCGGGCGGGCATCGGCTGGAGCCAGGTCGGCGCCGTCGAGCTCAACGAGGCCTTCGCCGTCCAGTCCCTCGCCTGCCTCGACGCCTGGCTGGCCGAGGGCCTGCGCGACGCGGAGCTGGTCAACGCCCGCGGCGGCGCGATCGCGCTCGGCCACCCGCTCGGCGCCTCGGGCGCACGCATCCTCGCCACGCTCGCCGCCCGCTTGCGCGAGACGGGCGAGCGCTGGGGCCTCGCCGCGATCTGCATCGGCGTCGGCCAGGGCCTGGCCGTCGTCCTGGAGAACGAGAGCGCGGTCGCCTGATGGGCCGCGCGATCGTCTGCGAGAGCACCGACGCCGCCGTCGCCGGCATCGAGGACGGCGCCACCGTGCTCATCGGCGGCTTCGGCATGGCCGGCATGCCGGTGCCCCTCATCGACGCCCTCATCCGCCAGGGCGCCACCGACCTCACCGTCGTCTCCAACAACGCGGGCAACGGCGATACCGGGCTGGCCGCGCTGCTGGCCGCCGGGCGGGTGCGCAAGGTGATCTGCTCCTTCCCGCGGCAGTCCGACTCGTGGGTCTTCGACGGTCTCTACCGCGAGGGCCGCATCGAGCTGGAGGTCGTGCCGCAGGGCACGCTCGCCGAGCGGATGCGCGCGGCGGGTGCCGGCATCGGCGCCTTCTACTGCCCCACCGGGGTGGGCACGCCGCTGGCCGAGGGCAAGGAGGTGCGCGAGATCGAGGGTCGTCTGCACGTGCTCGAGCTGCCGCTGCGCGGCGACGTCGCCCTCATCGGCGCCCATCGAGCCGACCGGCTCGGCAACCTCGTGTACCGCAAGACCGCCCGCAACTTCGGCCCGGTGATGGCCACCGCCGCGACCACGGTGATCGCGCAGGTCGCCGAGGTCGTCGAGATCGGCGGCCTCGACCCCGAGGCCGTCATCACCCCCAGCATCTACGTCGACCGGATCGTGGAGGTCCCGTGAGCATCGCGCCCCATCCCGACGGCGTCCCGCAGCGCACGCCCGAGCCGCTCGACAAGCACGCGATGGCCGCGCTGGTTGCCCGCGACATCCCGCACGGCGCGGTGGTCAACCTCGGCATCGGGCAGCCCACGCTCATCGCCGACCACCTCCCCGAGGACGCCGGTGTCGTGCTGCACACCGAGAACGGCATGCTCAACATGGGCCCGGCCGCGCACGGCGAGGAGATCGACCCCGACCTCACCAACGCCGGCAAGATCCCGGTCACCGAGCTGCCGGGCGCGGCCTACTTCCACCACGCCGACTCCTTCGCGATGATGCGCGGCGGCCACCTCGACGTCTGCGTCATGGGCGCCTTCCAGGTCTCGGTGCACGGCGACCTCGCGAACTGGCACACCGGCGCTCCCGACGCGATCCCGGCCGTCGGCGGGGCGATGGACCTCGCCATCGGCGCCCGCCAGGTCTTCGTGATGATGACGCTCTTCGCGAAGGACGGCAGCCCCAAGCTCGTCCCCTCGTGCGCCTACCCGCTCACAGGACTGGCCTGTGTCGACCGGGTCTACACCGAGCTCGGCGTCTTCGACCTCGGCCCGGACGGCGCAGTGCTGCGCGAGACCTTCGGTGTCAGCGCCGAGGAGCTGCTGGCCCGCCTGGGTGCCTGAGACGTCGTCCGATGCCGGCCGCGGCCACCTCCAGGGCCGCGACGAGTCGCACGCGGTCGCGGCGCAGCGAGGGGACGACGACGCCGAGCGCCGCGACGACCTCGCCCTCGCCGCCCGCACGGATCGGGACGGCGGCCGAGCACGCGCCGAGGGTCATCTCCTCGGCGGTGGTCGCATAGCCGTCGCGGCGCACCCGCGCGAGCTGGCCGGTGAGCACCCGTGGCTGGGTGATCGTGTGCGGGGTGAGGCGGCGCAGGTCGCCGAGCACGGCGGCCACGACGTCGTCCGGTGCGTGCGCGAGCAGCACCTTGCCGACGCCGGTGGCGTGCAGCGGCAGCCGGGTGCCGACCCGGCTCACCACCGGCACCGACGCGCGCCCGGCGAGCCGGTCGAGGTAGAGCACCTCGGCGCCCTCGCGCACCGCCAGGTGCACGGTCGCGCGAGTGGCTGCGTGCAGGTCGTGCAGGTAGGGCGAGGCGGTCTCGCGCAGGTCGCTCTCGACCGGTGCGAGCAGGCCGAGGTCCCAGATGCGGCGACCGACGACGTAGCGACCGTCGGGACGCCGTGCGAGCGCCCCGTCGGCGACCAGCTGCCGCGCGATGCGCAGCGCGGTCGAGGTCGGCAGGCCCGTGCGCTCGGCCAGCTCGGCGAGCGCGAGGCTGCGATGCCGCTCGTCGAAGGCCCCGAGGATCTCGAAGGCGCGGGCCACGAGCGAGGCCCCCGGCGCGGAGCGTCCGGCCATCGCTGCACTCTCCCTCGGTCGATGCCACTGAGTGGAAGTCTAGCCTCGACCGTGTGACCGCGGTCTCCCTAGCGTGCGGTCCATGTCCGAGACTCCCCGACCGAGCAGCGCGCCCACGACGGAGCGCACGACCGTCGCGATCGTCGGCGGCGGCCCCGCCGGCCTGATGCTCTCCCACCTGCTCCACCTCGCCGGCATCGCCACCGTGGTGCTCGACAACCGCGAGGTCGCCACCATCGAGACCACCCACCGGGCCGGCATCCTCGAGCGCGACAGCGTGCGCCTGCTCGTCGACTCCGGCGCCTCCGACCGCGTGCTCACCGAGGGCCACGAGCACCAGGGCATCGCCGTGCGCTTCGGCGGCGCGAGCCACCGCATCGACTTCCAGGAGCTGGTCGGCGCCTCGTGCTGGCTCTACCCGCAGACCGAGGTCTTCATCGATCTCCACCGCGCCCGCACCCGCGACGGCGGCGACCTGCGCTACGGCATCAGCGACACCGCCGTCCACGACGTCGCTGGCGACGGCCCCGCCGTGGTCGCCTTCACCGACGCGGACGGCGTCCCGCGGCGTCTCGAGGCCGAGATCGTCGTCGGCGCCGACGGTTCCCGCTCGATCTGCCGCGACCTCGTGCCCGACCGGCGGCAGTTCTTCCGCGAGTACCCCTTCGCCTGGTTCGGCATCCTGGCCGAGACCCCACCCAGTGCGCCCGAGCTGATCTACGCCCGCTCCGAGCACGGATTCGCCCTCGTGAGCCAGCGCACCGAGACCGTGCAGCGGCTCTACTTCCAGTGCGACCCGACCGAGGACCCCGAGGCCTGGAGCGAGGAGCGCATCTGGGAGCGGCTCCAGGGCTGCCTCGCCGGCGACGACGGGTTCACCCTCCACGAGGGCCCGATCATCCAGCGTTCCGTGCTGCCGTTCCGCAGCTTCGTGCAGACCCCCATGCGCCACGGGCGTCTGGTGCTCGCCGGCGATGCCGCCCACACCGTGCCGCCCACCGGCGCGAAGGGCCTCAACCTCGCGCTCGCCGACGTCCGGGTGCTCGCCGAGCAGCTCGAGCTCGCGCTGCTCAAGGACGACGACGGCGCCCTCGACGCCTACACCGACCGGGCCCTGGCCCGGGTCTGGAAGGCCCAGCACTTCTCCTACTGGATGACCACGATGCTGCACCGGGTCGAGGGGTCGACGCCCTTCGACGAGCAGCGTCAGCTGGGCGAACTCGCCACCCTCGTCGGCTCCCGGGCCGGCTCGACCTACCTCGCGGAGGGATACACCGGATGGCCGCAGCAGTGAACGCCCCAGTGCCGGCAGCAGGGAACGCCCCGGGCGAGTCGTCCTCGACCCAGGCCGAGATCGACGTCGAGATCGCGGCCGCCGCGAAGGACTACGCCGAGCGCGGCGTCGAGGAGACCCAGCCGCGGCGCGACTATCCGCCCTACCGCAGCTCGCTGCTGCGCCACCCGACCAAGGACCCCGTGCAGGCCGACCCCGAGGGTGCGGAGCTGTGGGCACCCGCGTTCGGGCAGCGCGACGTCGACCCGCTCGAGGCCGATCTGACGATCCAGCGCGGCGGCGAGCCCATCGGCGAGCGGATGGTCGTCACCGGCCGGGTGCTCGACGGCGACGGCCGCCCGGTGCGCGGCCAGCTCGTCGAGATCTGGCAGGCCAACGCCGGCGGCCGCTACGTGCACCAGCGCGACCAGCACCCCGCCCCGCTCGACCCGCACTTCACCGGCATGGGCCGCTGCCTGACCGACGACGAGGGCCGCTACCGGTTCACCACCATCAAGCCGGGCCCGTACCCGTGGCGCAACCACCGCAGCGCCTGGCGGCCCGCGCACATCCACTTCTCGCTGTTCGGCACCGACTTCACCCAGCGGCTGGTGACCCAGATGTACTTCCCGGGCGACCCGCTCTTCGCCCTCGACCCGATCTACCAGTCGATCCTCGACCCCGCCGCCCGCGCGCGGCTGGTGGCCGCCTACGACCACGACCTCACCCAGCCGGAGTGGGCCACCGGCTACCGCTGGGACATCGTGCTCACCGGCGCGCACCGCACCCCGCTCGACGACCCGGAGGACCCCGCATGACGCTCACGCCCACCCCGGGCCAGACCGTGGGCCCGTTCTTCCACTACGCGCTGCCCTTCGATGGCGACCGCGACCTGGTGCCGCCCGGCTCGCCCGGGTCGATCCGGCTGCACGGCCGGGTGCTCGACGGCGCCGGTGTCCCGGTGCCCGACGCGCTCGTGGAGATCCGGCAGGCCGGGCCGGACGGCGTCGTCCCCACCGTGGCGGGCTCGCTGCGCCGCGACGGGTTCACCTTCACCGGCTGGGGCCGGGCCTCGACCGACCGCGAGGGCCGCTACGGGTTCTCGACGCTCGTGCCGGGCCCGGTCGACGGCGGTGCCGCGTTCTTCTCGGTCTGCGTGTTCGCCCGCGGCCTGCTGCATCGGCTCTTCACCCGCGCCTACGTGCCCGGGGACGACGCCGCGTTGGCCGCCGATCCGCTGCTGGCCTCGCTGCCGGCCGCGCGTCGTGCCACGCTGATCGCCGTGGCCGACGACGGGCTGCGCTTCGACGTCCACCTCCAGGGAGACCACGAGACCGTGTTCCTCGACCACGACGGGCCCGCGTGACCTCGCTGCTGCGACCCGGCGCGCACCGCGCCGCGGGGGTCGCCGACGACGAGGCGATCCTGGCCTCGATGCTGCGCGTCGAGGCCGCCTGGTCGCAGGCGGCGGTCGAGGCCGGGGTCTTCCCGGCCGACGCCCTCCTGGCGCCGATCGAGCTCACCGCGGCCGACCGCGAGGCGCTCGCCCGCGACGCCGAGGCCGGCGGCAACCCGGTCATCCCGCTCGTGGCGCTGCTGCGCGACCGCCAGCGCGGCGAGGCCGCGCGGTGGCTGCACCGCGGCCTGACCAGTCAGGACGTCGTCGACACCGCGCTGATGCTGTGCGCGGCCCGCGCACGGGCCCGGGTGCTCACGGCGATCGGCCGGCAGGTCGAGGTGCTCGTCGGGCTCGTCGAGCGCCATCGCGCCTGCCCGGCGCTGGCCCGCACGCTCACCCAGCCCGCCGTCCCGACCGTGCTCGGCCTGCGGTTCGCGGGCTGGCTGCACGGCCTCCTGGACGCCGCCGACGACCTCGCCGCACTGCGCCTGCCGGCCCAGTTCGGCGGCGCCGCGGGCACCGGCGCCGCCCTCACCGAGCTGGCGGGAGACCCCACGACCGCGCTCGCCGTCACCGATCGGGCCGCGCGCCTGCTCGACCTCGACCCGGCCCGCCCGTGGCACACCACGCGGCGTCCGATCACCCGGATCGGCGACGCGCTGGTCGCCTGCACCGACGCCTTCGGGCACGTCGCCGGCGACGTGCTGCTCGGCAGCCGGGCCGAGATCGGCGAGCTGGCCGAGGTTGTCGGCGGCGGCTCCTCGACCATGCCCGGCAAGGCCAACCCGGTGCTCGCCACGCTGGTGCGGGCCGCAGCGCTGGCGGCCCCGGCCGCGGCGGCGACGCTGCATGCGGCCGCGGCCGACGCCGTCGACGAGCGGACGCCGGGCGGCTGGCACGCCGAGTGGCCCGCCCTAGCCGACCTGCTGACGCGCACGGTCGTGGCCGCCGACCAGACCGCCGACCTGCTCGCCGGTCTCGTGGTGCACCCCGAGCGAGCCGCCGCGCACCTCGCCGCCGCCGACGGCGTCCGCGCCGAGCAGGCCGCGATGGCCGCGCTGTGCGGCGCCGCGCCGGCCGAGGAGTACCTCGGCACCGCCGCCTTCCAGATCGACGCGGCGCTCGCCCGCGCCGCCGCCTTCGAGGTGGCCCGATGAGGCCCGTGCTCGTGCTCGGGCCCTCGCTCGGCACCTCCGCCGCCGCCCTGTGGGGTCCGGTCGCGCGCCTGCTCGACGACGAGGTCGAGGTCGTCGGGTTCGACCTGCCCGGCCACGGATCCTCGACCTGGACCGCGCCCGCCGACCTCACGATGGCCGACCTGGCCGCCCACGTGCTCGACCTGCTCGACGAGCGCGGCGTCACGACCTTCCACTACGCCGGCGACTCGGTCGGCGGCGCGATCGGGCTGCAGCTCCTGCTCGACGCACCGCAGCGCGTGCGCACCGCCACACTGTGCTGCACAGGCGCGCGCATCGGCACCACCGACTCGTGGGCCGAGCGGGCCGCCCAGGTGCGCGCCTCGGGCACGCCGTCCCTCGTCGCGGCCTCGGCCTCGCGATGGTTCGCGCCCGGCTTCCTCGAGCGCGAGCCGGACGCCGGCGGCGCGCTGCTGCGGGTGCTCTCCGACGCCGCCGACGACGGTTACGCGGCGGTCTGCCACGCCCTCGGCGCCTTCGACGTGCGCGACCGTCTCGGCGAGATCGCCGCCCCCGTGCTGGCCGTCGCCGGCGCGCACGACGTCGCCACGCCGCCGTCCTCGCTGGCCGAGATCGCCGACGGCGTGCGCGACGGCCGGCTCGTCGTCCTCGACGACGTCGCGCACCTCGCGCCGATCGAGGCGCCCGATCGTGTCGCCGAGCTGCTGCGCGAGCAGCTGGCCCGCCATGGAGAAGGAGAGAGCGCATGAGCGACGACCGTTACGAGGCCGGCATGCGGGTGCGGCGCGAGGTGCTGGGCGACGCCCACGTCGACCGCGCCACCGCGGCCGCCACCGACCTGACCCGCGACTTCCAGCGCTTCATCACCGAGACGGCCTGGGGTTCGGTGTGGACCCGCCCCGGGCTCGACCGCCGCAGCCGCTCGATGATCACGCTCACCGCCCTCATCGCGCGCGGCCACCACGAGGAGTTCGCGATGCACGTGCGCGCCGCGCTGCGCAACGGCCTCACCCCGGCCGAGATCGGCGAGGTGATCCTCCAGTCGGCGATCTACTGCGGCGTCCCCGACGCCAACACCGCCTTCCGGATCGCCCAGCAGGTACTGGCCGAGGAGGCCGACGGGTCTGCCGGCGGCGCGTGATCGGCGCGTGATCGGCGCGTGATCGGCGGCGTGATCGACGCCGCCGACCGATGCTGACGAACCGCTGACGGACGGCGCCTGCCGGAGGTTTACTGGAGGTCGAAGGGTTCGGCGCGGTTCCGCCGCTGGCGGTGCCGCCGGGGCTGTTGACACCTCCCCCGGACTGCTTCCTCCCCTCGGCCGCGCGGGCTCCGCGCCCGGCGGCCGAGGGGGCAGACCCTGCCTGGGGGTGAAGCCCGGCGGTTTCGGCGTCGGTGCGCGGGTGCACAACCTCCGCAGCGCCTCTCGGGCGGACCGATCGCATCCCGCGTCGGTTTCGGGCGTGCACGCCTCACGTTGGGAAACCCCATGAAGATCCTGCTGTTCATCATCCTCGTGCTCGTCGTCGTCTACCTGGCCCAGCTGGTGCTGCGCCGCCGCTGAGCGACCTGCGACGTCGATGACGCTCCTGCAGCGCCGACGCCGACCTGCGGCGGTCTCCGCAGGTCGGCTCGTCGGCGACCGGTACCGCCTGGTCGACCTCGTCGGTCGCGGCGGGATGGCCGAGGTGTGGTCGGCCGACGACCTCCTGCGCGATCGGCGGGTGGCGGTGAAGATCGCCGCCCTGTCCATCGCCGAGGTGCCCGAGTCCCGGGCCCGTTTCGCCGAGGAGGTCGCGGTGCACGCGCCGCTGCGGCACCCGCATCTGGTCGCGTTGCTCGATCGCGGCGACACCGAGGCCGAGCTGCCCTGGTTCGTCCTGGAACTGGTCGAGGGCGCGCACCTCGCCGCCCACCTCGCCCGAGGTGCCCTGCCCGCGGCGGCCGTCGCGCACGTCGGTGCCGGTGTCGCGGCCGGGCTCGACCACCTGCACCGGAGCGGGTGGGTGCATCTGGACGTGAAGCCGGCGAACCTGCTGATCTCCGGCACCGGCGAGGTCAAGGTCGCCGATCTCGGCATCGCCCGCCGCGCCGGGCAGGTCGATGCCCTGGCAGCCTCGGGCTGCACCCTCGGCACCGCCGCCTATCTCGCCCCCGAGCAGGTCACCGGCGCCCCGCTCGGTGGTGCTGCCGACGTCTACGCCCTCGGTCTCGTGCTGCTGGAGGCGCTCACCGGCGAGCGCGCCTACCGGGGCGCCGCCCGCGAGGTCGCGCACGCCCGGCTCGCCCGAGGACCGCTCCTGCCGGTCTCGCTCGGGCCGGCCTGGACCGGACTGCTCGCGGCCATGACCGCGCTCGACCCGTCCGCGCGACCCGCGGCCGCCGAGGTCGCGCGACGGCTGCGCGACCTCGCCCGCTGGGACGGCGTCCCGGCCGGCGCGGCCGCACCCGCGCCCGATCCGACGGTCCGCCTGGATCTCCAGCCGCTCCCGGCGGCCTGACCGGCCCGTCGGCTCAGGCGGTGACCGGCGCGGCGATACGGGCCTTGACCAGCTTGCCGGTGGGCGTGCGCGGCAGGGTGTCGACGAAGGTGACGCCGCGCGGCACCTTGTAGCCGGCCAGATGCGCCCGCACGTGCGTGGTGATCTGCTCGGCCAGCGCGGCCCGGGCCTCCTCGTCGGCCGGCGCGTGGCCGGGCGACGGCACGATCCAGGCGTGCACCGACTCGCCCATCTCCTCGTCGGGGACGCCGGTGACCGCGACGTCGTCGACCGCCGGGTGCAGGGCCAGGCAGTTCTCGATCTCCTGCGGGTAGATGTTCACGCCGCCGGAGATGATGAGGAACGACTGGCGGTCGGCGAGGTAGAGGTAGCCCTCCTCGTCGACGCGGCCGAGGTCGCCGGTGGTGGTCCAGGTCGGGTGGTCGGGGTGCTGCGCCGAGCGGGTCTTCTCGGGGTCGCCGTGGTAGGTGAAGGGCAGCTCGTCGCGCTCGAAGTACACCGTGCCGACGGTGCCGACCGGCACCTCCGCGCCGTTGCCGTCGCAGATGCGGATGCGCCCGATGACCGCGCGGCCGACCGACCCCTCGTGGGCCAGCCATTCCGGCGCGGAGATGAGGGTGAGGCCGTTGGCCTCGGTGGAGGCGTAGTACTCGGTGATCACCGGGCCCCACCACTCGATCATGCGGTGCTTGACCTGCGGCGGGCAGGGGGCGGCGGCGTGGATCGCCATCCGCATGCTCGAGACGTCGTAGCGTGCGCGGACGTCGTCCTCGAGCTTGAGCAGGCGCACGAACATCGTCGGCACCCACTGGCTGTGGGTGATGCGGTGGGTCTCGATCGCTTCGAGGGCGGCCTCGGCCTCGAAGCGCTGCATCACCACGACCGTGCCGCCGAGGGCCTGCACGG
The DNA here is from genome assembly GCF_039536805.1 of Nocardioides fonticola. Lineage (NCBI taxonomy): Bacteria > Bacillati > Actinomycetota > Actinomycetes > Propionibacteriales > Nocardioidaceae > Nocardioides > Nocardioides fonticola. Next base: position 105,706 of record NZ_BAAAZH010000011.1, read on the forward strand.
CGGCGGCGGTGCGCAGCGGGGCGGCGTGGTAGAGCGGCGCGGGGGAGAGGTAGACGGTGTCCTCGCCCATGCCCCAGGCCGCCTTGGCCAGGTGGATGAGCGACTCGGCGTGCTCCTCGACCTGCGCGGTCGGCAGCGGCGGCTTGATGCCCTTGGGGCGGCCGGTCGTGCCGGAGCTGTAGAGCATGTCGGCGCCGCGCGGGCGGTCGGGCAGCGGCGTGGCCTCTGCCTCGTCGCGGAAGGTCTCGTAGCGCAGGTGGCCGGGCACGTCGGCTCCGAACGCCAGCCGGATCTGCACCGACGGCGTCAGCGGCACGAGCTCGGTGGCGATCTCGGCGAGCCGGCCGGCCACCACGAGCACCTTGGCGCCGCAGTCGCCGACGATGTAGGCGATCTCGGACGCCGTCAGGTGCCGGTTGACCGCCGTGATGTAGAGCCCCGAGCGCATCGCGGCCCAGTAGACCTCGAACGCGCGCAGGTCGTTGGTGGTGAGCAGCGCGACGACGTCGCCGCGGCGCAGGCCCGCCTCGAACCAGGCACGGGCGAGCCGGTTCGCGCGGTCCTCGAGGTCGCCGTAGGTGAGCACGTCGTCGGTGCCGGCGATGCGGGCGGCGATGCGGTCGGGGGCGGTGGCGGCGGTGGTTCCGGGGTACATGGGGATCCTCGGGTCGGGGGAAACGGACGGGTCAGCGGAGGGTGACGCGGATCGGCAGCCTCTTCACGCCGCGCACCCAGCTGCTCTGGAGGCGCTGGACGTCGCCGGCGATCTCGACGCGGGCCACGCGCGCGACGAACTCGCTCATCACCGCGGCGAGCTCGACCCGGGCGAGCGAGGACCCCATGCAGGAGTGGGATCCGACGCCGAAGGCCAGGTGCTGGTAGGCGTTCTCGCGGTCGAGGCGGAACGCGTGGGGGTCGTCGAAGACGGCCTCGTCGCGGTTGGCCGAGCAGTAGAACATCGCGACCCGATCGCCGGCGCGGATGAGCTGGCCGCCCACCTCGACGTCGGTGACCGCGGTGCGGGCCATGTAGGTGAGCGGGCTGGCCCAGCGGATGATCTCGTCGACTGCGCCGGCCATGCGGGACTCGGGGTCCTCGGCGAGCCAGTCGAGCTGATCGGGGTGGTGGGCGAAGGCCTCGATGCCGAGGGTGGTGGTGTTGCGGGTGCTCTCGTTGCCGGCGACGAGCAGCAGCAGCACGAAGCCGGTGAGCTCGTCGTCGTCCAGTCGCTCCTCGGCCGGGAGGTTCGCCAGTTGGGAGAGCAGGTCGTCGGCCGGGTTCGCCCGCTTCGCCTCGGAGAGCTCCAGTGCCAGGCGCGCGACCTCCATCACCGCGGCGCCCGCCGCCTCACGGGAGCCGCCGGACTCGGGGTCGTTCATGCCGACGATGGCGTTCGACCACTCCAGCACCTTGCCGCGGTACTCCTCGGGGACGCCGAGGAGCGTGCAGATGGCGCTGATGGGCACGTGGATCGCGAGCCGGTCGACCACGTCGAACTCCCGCTCGCCGCTGAGCGCCTGCGTGACGATGTCGGCGGCCAGCGTGCGGAACGCGGCCTCGAAGGTGCGCACGGTGCGCGGGGTGAACCCCTTGCTGACCCGCCCGCGCTGCTGCTTGTGGTCGGGCTCGTCGAGCATGATGAAGTTGCCGCGCTGGACCTTCAGGCCCTCCTTCACCCGCTGCGCGTCGAGCCGCACGCCGTTGGCGTTGGAGGAGAAGGAGTCGGTGTCGAGGGAGACCTGGCGGATGAACTCCTGGGTGCTGATCACCCAGGCCTCGTCGACGAGCGCGGGGTCGGGGATGCGCTGGCGGAAGACCGGCGCCTCGCGGCGCAGCCGCGCGAACTGCTCGAAGGGCACGTCGTCGGCGTAGACGGCGTTGCTGACGACGTCGATGTCGGCGAGGCCGAGGGATGCGCCGGCCGTGCCGCCGGCGGCGGGGGTGAGGGTCATGCGGAGGCTCCTCGCTCGATGATGCGGACGACGCCCGCGGTGCCGTCGACCTCGACGAGGTCGCCGTCCTGCAGGTCGCGCACGGCGGTCTTGGTGTTGACCACGGCCGGGATCCCGAGCTCGCGGGCGACGATCGTGGCGTGGGACAGCGGGCCGCCGGTGTCGGTGACGACGGCGGCCGCCGCCAGGAACAGCGGGGTCCAAGCGGTGTCGGTGGTGGCGGCGACGAGCACCTCGTCGTCCTCGAAGGCGTCGTCGACGTCGCGCATCACGCGCACCCGGCCGCGCACGACGCCCTGCGAACCGGCGAGGCCGACGAGCTCGGTGATGCCGGCGGCGGCCTCCTCGTGGGCGACCGTGAGCTCGTGCATCGACCACTCGGCCGGGGTGATGAGCAGGGCTGCCTCGATCTCGGCGCGACGCCGCGCGATCAGCTCGCCGGGCACGGGGCCGCCGTCGGCGACGGCCAGCAGCTCCTCGATCGAGAGGGCGAGCGCCTCCTCGCGGGTGAGCTGCTCGGCCAGGCCGGCGAACGCGGCGTCGAGGTAGAGCCGCAGGTCGTGGCAGACGCGGATGATGTTGTCCTTGGTGTTCTCCGCGCGGTGGATCGCCTTGCGGGCGTTGCGCACCAGGAACCCGGCGACGCCGCCGGGCACCTCGCCCGGCGTGCGGGCCCGCTCGGTGCCCGCACCGGCGGCGAGGATGCGGCGCAGCAGGGAGAGGACGGCGTCCGGCTGGGTGCCCCAGACCGGCCAGGCGGGGTCGAACTCGTTGACGCCGCGGTGGCCGTAGGTGGCGAGGAACGCCTCGAGCTCGGTGCGCAGCGCGACGATGTCGGGGTCGGTGGCGGCGCCGAGCTCGGCCCAGTCGGCGCCCTCGAGCACCGCGCTGCGGGCTGCGGGCGCGGCGGCCGCGGCGATGGCGCTGAGCTCCTTGCTGGGCTTGGCGCTCTCGATGTCGGGGATGTCGCTGATGAGCGCGAGCGCCTGGTCGTCGCTCAGGCCCCGCTTGGTGAGGGCGCCCATCGCCAGCGACACCGCCGACGCGGTCAGCGCGCGGGCCGTGACGTGGCTGCCGAAGAGCGCGGAGTAGAGGTCGAGTTCGCCGCGGGCCGCGTCGAGGGCCTGGCGGGGGGTGGGGCCGGAGGCCAGGAGGGCGGTGCGGGCGGCGGCGGCCTCGGCGGCCAGGCGGGTCTCCCGCTTCACCCGGCGGTCGATGCTCGCCATGGTGCGCAGTCCGGCGCCCGTGCACCGCAGGGTGGTCGTCAGCGGCACCTTCTCCTTCGGGTGCCCGGGCAGCCCGCTGGCGACGGCGTCGCCGAAGTACTGCTTGTCGAGGTCGTCGGCCGAGGAGCCCGGCGCCCGCTCGGCGACGGTGCGGAAGACCGAGAGGTTGAGGTGGAGCCGCCCGGCCATCCGGCCGCAGGCCCGGTAGCCGCCGGGCAGCGGCTCGATGGCGGCGAAGTCGTCGGCCATGCAGCGCATGAAGCCGCGCTCGAGCGCCGGTCCGAGCAGCGTCCACGACAGCGGGCTGAGCAGTTCGGGGAACACCTCGCCGGCGTTCGCGCGGGTGTAGAGGTCGTCGCCCACGAAGGGGGTGTCGAACTCGATCACGGTGCCGGCGACCGGCGTATCGGGGGTCGTGGTCATGGGCGGGTCCTTCGCGGGCAGGGGGTGGGGCGGTGTCCGTCGCCGAGGGCGGTGTGAGCCACGTCGCAGAATCATACTGTACGGTATGTTCTGACGATCAAGGAGAAGCCCATGACCGACCCCCGCACGGCGAGCCCCGCCGCCCCGGCCGCCCCCGCCTTCCTGGCCCTGCACGCCCTGCGCCTGCGCGGCACCGTCCAGCCCGAGCTCGCCGCCGAGATCGCCGGCCTCGAGGCCGCCGAGGCCGAGCAGCTCCTGCGCGCCGCCGAGGCCGCCGGCCACGTCTCGTTCCACGAGGGCCGCCGCGGCGGCTTCCGGCTCACCGACGCCGGCCGCGAGCAGTACGCCGTCCTGCTGGCCGCCGACACCGCCGGGGCCGAGGCCACGGCCGCGCTCGAGGCCGCCTACGAGGCGTTCCTGCCCGCCAACGTGCGCCTCAAGGAGGTCACCACGGCCTGGCAGATGCGCGACGGCGCACCCAACGACCACACCGACGCGGCCTACGACGCGGGCGTGATCGACGACCTCGCGGCCCTCGACGCCGACGTGCAGGGACCGCTGCGCGACGGCGCCGCCGGCTGCCCGCGGCTGGGCACCTACGCCGAGCGGCTCGCCGCCGTCCTCGGCCGCCTGCGCGGCGGCGACATCGCCGCCTTCGCCCGGCCGCTGGCGAACTCCTACCACGACATCTGGATGGAGCTCCACCAGGACCTCCTGCTCAGCCTGGGCCGCGAGCGCAGCGCCGCCGACGGCCACTGACGCCCCCCGCACCCCGCGAACCCCGCGAACCCCGCGAACCTCTGAGGAGCAGCCATGAAGGTCACCGTCGATCTCGACCTCTGCGAAGGCCACGGCCAGTGCGAGTTCGCCGCCCCCGACGTCTTCGAGGTCACCGAGGACGGTTCGGTCGACTACGTCGCCGAGCCGCCGGAGTCCGAGCGCGCCGCCGTCGTCAAGGCGGCTGCCGTCTGCCCGGTCCGCGCGATCACCCTCGAGCAGTGAGCGAGCCCGCCCGGCCGCAGCGGGTGCTCATCGTCGGCGCCTCGCTCGCGGGCGTCCGCACCGCCGAATCCCTGCGCACGCTGGGATTCGACGGCGAGATCGTGCTCGCGGGCGACGAGCCGCACCGGCCCTACGACCGGCCGCCGCTCTCGAAGGACTACCTCGGCGGCGCACGGCAGCCCGCCGACCTGCGACTCGACGCCACCCTGCCCGACGACGCCGTCCGGTGGCGTCTGGGTGCCGCGGCCACCGCCCTCGACCCCGCGCGCCGGATCGTCTCCTTCGCCGACGGCGGCGAGGAGACCTACGACCGTCTCGTGCTCGCCTGCGGCACCACGCCGATCGTGCCGCCCGGCCTCGACGTCGGCCTCGACGGCGTCCACCTGCTGCGCACGCTCGACGACGCCGACGGGCTGCGCGCCGACCTCGACGCCGGCCCCCGTCACGTCGTCGTCCTCGGAGCCGGCTTCATCGGTGCCGAGCTCGCCTCGACCTGCCGCGCGCGCGGCCTGGCCGTCACCCTCGTCGACGCCGCACCCCTGCCGCTCTCCCGGCCGCTGGGGCCGGAGGTCGCCCAGCACCTGCTCGACCTGCATCGCGCCGACGGCGTCGACTTCCGGCTCGGCGTGGCCGCCGAGGCGTTCACCGCCGAGGGCGGCCGCGTCACCGGCCTGCGGTTGGCCGACGGCGGCCACCTCGCCGCCGACCTCGTCGTCGTCGCCATCGGCGTGCGGCCCGCCACCGCCTGGCTCGCCGACAGCGGCCTCGCCCTCGACGATGGCGTGGTGTGCGGCTCCGATCTCGCGAGCCTCTCCCACCCCGACGTGTACGCGGTGGGCGACGTCGTCCGCTTCGAGCATCCGCTGGTCGGCGCACCCGTGCGCGTCGAGCACTGGTCGAACGCGGTCGAGGGGGCGAGCGTGGTCGCCGAGGCGATCCTCGGCGGGCAGCCGCGCCACCACGCCGTCCCGAGCTTCTGGACCGACCAGCTCGGGGTGAAGATCCAGGGCGTCGGCTTCACCGCCTGGGCCGACGAGGTCGAGGTCGAGGACGACGCCGGCGCGCTCGTGGCGACCTACCGCCGCGAGGGACGCACCATCGGCGCCGTCGCGTTCGGCCGTCCGCGCCGGCTCATCGCGGTGCGTCGCGAACTCGCCGCAGCCCTCGTCGGCTGACCGGCGGGGGAGTGGGAGGATCCAGCTGTGGCGCGCGTGACCCGGGAGACCTACCTGCGGGCCGGTCTGGAGATCCTCGGCGAGAGCGGCAGCGAGGGCCTGACCGTGCCCACCCTGTGCGAGCGCCTGGCCATCACGAAGGGCTCCTTCTACCACCACTTCGAGAGCCTGCCCGCCTTCCATACCGCGGTCCTGGCCTACTGGGAGCACGAGCACACGGTCGAGCCGATCGCCCGCCTCTCCGACGGCGAGGACGACGCGATCTGGCAGGTGCCGCGGCTCACCGAGACCGCCGTCGCGCTGCCGCACGCCACCGAGGCGGCGCTGCGCGCGTGGGGCACCAGCAACCCCGAGGTCGCGGCCTGCCAGGCACGCGTCGACGCCTCGCGGCAGGAGCGCATCCGCCAGGTGCTGATGGCCGTGGGCGTGGAGGCCAAGGCCGCCGGGCTGCTCGCCGATACCGCCGTCAGCGTGCTGGTCGGCTTCCAGCACCGGCCGCCGTTGGACGTCGCGCGGCTGCGCGCCATGTTCGGCGAGCTCAACCGGCTGATCTACCTCGAGGCCGGCGACTGACCGACCCGCTGCGCGCTGACCCGGGCTTAACGCAGGGGCTCGGCGTAGGGCCCAGCGCAGGGGTTCAGCGCAGCGCCGTGTAGATCGAGCGCAGCTCCTGGAAGGTCGCCAGGCCCTCGGGGCCGAGCTCGTAGCCGAGGCCGGAGTCCTTCAGCCCGCCGAACGGCGAGGCGACGTCGAGGCGGAAGCCGTTGATGCCGAGCGCGCCGGTGCGGATGCGCCGCGCCACCGCGAGACCGCGGTCGACATCCTCGGTCCAGATGCTGCCGGCCAGGCCGTAGGCCGAGTCGTTGGCCAGGGCGACGGCGTGGTCCTCGTCGTCGTAGGGCGTGATCGCGAGCACGGGTCCGAAGACCTCCTCGCGGGCCAGCGTGCTGCGCGGGTCGACATCGGCGAAGACGGTGGGCTCGACGTACCAGCCGCGGTCGATGTCGGGTCGACCGCCGCCGGCCACGAGGCGGCTGCCGTCGGCGAGCGCGCCGGCGATGAAGCCCTCGACGCGCGCCCGCTGGGCGGCGGTGGCGACCGGGCCGATCTGGGTCGCCGGGTCGAGGGGGTCGCCGATGCGCAGCGAGCGTGCGAGGCCGGCGTAGAACTCCACGACCTCCTCGTAGCGCGAGCGCGGGGCGAGCACGCGGGTGGAGAGGTAGCAGGTCTGCCCGCTGTTGAGCAGGGAGGCGGCGAAGACGTCGGCGGCGTGCGCGGGCAGGTCGGCGTCCTCGAGGACGACGGCGGCCGACTTGCCGCCGAGCTCCAGCGAGACCGGCCGCAGCAGTCGCCCGCAGGCCTCGCCGATCGCCCGGCCGGCCGCGGTCGAGCCGGTGAAGGCGACCTTGTCGACCCCGGGATGCTGCACCAGTGCCATGCCGGTCTCGCGGCCGCCGAGCACGAGGTTCACCACGCCGTCCGGGAGGCCGGCGGCGGCCATCTCCTCGGTGACGATCCGGGCGTCGAGCACGGTCTCGGGGGAGGGCTTCCACACGATCGTGCAGCCGGCGTGCAGGGCGGGCGCGAGCTTGAAGAAGGCCAGGGAGAGCGGGAAGTTCCAGGGCACGATCACCGCCACGACGCCGATCGGCCCGCGCCGCACCACGGTGGTGCCGCCGCCGGGCCGCTGCCGCTCCTCCTCGACCGGTTGGGCCGCGATCACGCTCGCGTAGTAGCCCAGCATCCGCGGTCCGACGACCCCCTCGGAGCCGGCGCCGATCGCGACCGGCATGCCGTTCTGGGTGCTCACCGCGTGCACGAGGTCGTCGCCGCGGGCAGCGAGCCGCTCGGCCAGGCGGGCGAGGACGACGCCGCGCTCGGCCGCGCTCCAGGTCGACCAGCCGGCGGGATCGTCGAAGGCCGCGCGGGCGGCGCCCACCGCGGCGTCGACCTCGGCGGGCCCGGCCTCGGGCAGGGTCGCGAGCACCTCCTCGGTGGCGGCGCTGACGACGTGGAGGTGTCCGGGAACGGCGGCGGTCACGGTCATGGCCGAGATCATACTGCGCGGTATGTTCGGCCGATACCCCTCGCGCGACTGCCTCATCGCAAATCCGATGAGCGCCGGCGCCCGATCTGGCACCTGATCCGGCGATCCTGCCCAGCGGATTCTGGCGAAACCGGTTGTTGACTCCGTCACACTGCATATGCTTATGTGACGAACGCGTCACAAACCGAGATCCGGGTGCCCCGCCCGGATCCAGGCCGATCGGAGGTCCCCCATGGCGGTGCTCGACGCCGTCCGCGCCCCGGTGCGGCCCCTCGGCGGCTTCTTCGCGACCGCGCTCGACACCGCGGTCGCCGCGACCCGCCTGCCGTTCCCGGGCCGGGAGTTCATCGAGCAGACCCGCTTCATCATCCGGGTCTCGATCGTGCCCGCCCTGCTGCTGGTGATCCCCTACCTCGGCGTCGTCCTCTTCCTCATCAACCAGCTGCTCGCCGAGATCGGCGCCCTCGACCTCGCCGGCGCCGCCGCCGGCCTCGTGGTGCTCACCAACGCCGCCCCCATCGCCGCCGTCCTGGTCGTCTCCGGCGCCGGGGCCACCGCGATCGCCGCCGACCTCGGCTCCCGCGTCATCCGCGAGGAGATCGACGCGATGAAGGTGCTCGGCATCGACCCCATCCACCGCCTCGTGCTCCCGCGCGTGGTCGCGATGACGCTCGTCTCGACGTGCCTCACCCTCATGCTCTCGGTGGTCGGCCTCGTGGCCGGCTACATCGTCTCGGTCGGCTTCCAGGGCGCCAGCCCCGGTCAGTTCGTCGCCAACCTCTCCCTGCTGGCCGGGCCCGGCGAGTTCTACTCCGGCCTGGCCAAGGGCCTCACCTTCGGTCTGCTCGGCGGACTCATCGCCTGCCACCGCGGCCTGGCCACCACCGGCGGCCCGAAGGCCGTCGGCGAGGCGGTCAACGAGACGGTCGTCATCTCCTTCATGGCCCTCTTCCTGGCCAACGCGCTCATCTCCGCCGTCCGCATCCAGTTCGGTCTGGGGACCCTCTGATGGCCGGCCTGGTCGCCGGCGGCGGCGACTCCCGCCTGCGCGCCCTGCTGCGCCGTCCCGGCGACGGCCTGGTCGAGGCCGGCCGCCAACTCACCTTCTACGCCCGGGCCTACGGCTCGGTCCCGCGCGCCGTGCGCCGCTACCGCGGCGAGACCTGGACCCAGCTCGGTGCGCTGATGTTCGGCTCGGGCAACCTGGCCAAGATCGGCGGCACCGCGGTCATCATCGCGGTCACCCTCGTAGCCGCGGCGACCGAGGCCACCCAGCTCCTCTACAAGACCCTCGAGCTCGTCGGCCTCCAGGAGTACACCGGCTTCCTCGCCGGCTTCGCCGACATCCGCATCGTGCTGCCGATCATCACCAGCGTCACGCTCGTGGCCACCGTCGGCGCCGGCTTCACCGCCGAGATCGGCGCGCGCCGCATCAGCGAGGAGATCGACGCCCTCGAGGTCATGGCCGTGCCGCCGCTGCCCTACCTCGTCTCGACCCGCATCGTGGCGGGCACGGTCGCCGCCGTCCCGCTCTTCGCGATCTCGATGATCGCGATGTTCACCACCAGCAAGATCCGCACCGTCACCTTCGAGGGCCTGCCCCCCGGCACCTACGACCACTACTTCTCGGCGTTCCTGCTGCCCGGCGACATCGCCATCGCCTTCGTGCAGACCGTCATCTCGGTGACCGTCGTGATGGCCATCCACACCTACTACGGCTACCAGGCCACCGGCGGACCCGCCGGCGTCGGCCAGGCCGTGGGCCGCTCGGTGCGGCTCTCCCTCATCGTCGTCCTCTTCCTCGTGCTCGCCACGAGCGTCCTGCTCTACGGCAACTCCGATTCGATCCACCTCTCGCGCTGACCCCCGGCCACCCCCCGCATCCCTCCCGTCACCGCACCACCCTCCCCACTCGCGAAAGAGCCGTCCCCATGTCCACGCCCCGTCGAGCCGCGCGCCCCCCGGCCTCCGACCGCACCCGCCTCCAGGTGCGCGGTCTGGGTGCCGTCGTCGCGCTGGCACTCCTCGTCGGCCTCGGCGTCGCCGTGCAGCAGCGGACCTTCGACGACAGCGTCCTGATCGAGGTGCGCGCCGACCGTGCCGGCCTGCTGCTCGAACCGGGTGCCGACGTCGCCCTGCGCAACGTCACGATCGGCAAGGTCGACTCCGTGCGACGCGAGGGCGACGACGCCGTCATCGGCCTGCGCCTCGAGCCCACCTACGCGCGACAGCTCTCCACCGATGCCTCGGCCGACATCGTCTCCCCGACCCTGCTCGGCCCCAAGTACGTCGACCTCACCCCGGGCTCCGGGTCGGCCGGCGGTCTGCAGGACGGCGACGTCATCGCCGCCGACCGCGTGCAGGTCGAGGCCAACGCCGCCTTCGAGGACCTCGTCGACGTGCTCGACACCGTGCGCCCGGCGTCCCTCAACACCGCCCTCGGCGCCCTCTCGACCACTCTCGACGGGCGCGGCACGCAGCTCGGCGACTACCTCACCCAGGCCGCCGACTACTTCGACCGGTTCAACAGCGTGCTGCCCACGATGGAGCGCGACCTGCGCACCACCGGCGACGTCGCCGACATCTACGCCGGCATCGCCCCGCAGCTGCTGCGGATCCTCGACTCGACCTCGCGCACCGGCGCGACCGTCACCCAGCAGACCAAGGCCCTCAGCGCCCTCCTCGGTGCGCTGGAGGAGACCAGCGACACCACGCGCGCCTACCTCGCGACCAACGCCGTCCCCCTCGACCAGGCCCTCGCCCTGCTGCGGCCGACCACCACGACCCTGGCCCGCTACGCGCCGTTCTTCCCGTGCCTGTTCGCCTCCCTCAACCAGGAGCGCATCGCCGAGGAGCCGGCCTCGGGCGGTCGCTACCCGGGCCTGTGGGTGCACCTGACGGTCGTGCCCGGCGCCGACGGATACGACCGCCAGAAGAACCTGCCGGTCGTCCGCGCCGACGTGCCGGGCTGCCTGGGCGGTCCGATCGGCCCGAACGGCCACTACCGGCCCACCGGCTTCGACGACGGCTCCCCGAACCTCGACGACACCGACGCGCCGGTCACCCTCCAGGACGCCGACTCGCTCTACCTCGAGCTCTTCGGCACCCGCATCGGCGTTCCGGGGGTGCCGCGATGACCGAGCAGCAGACCGAGCGCGTGATCGAGTCCGAGGCGACCGGGCGGGCGGTGGGCAACCGCCGTCCTCTGCCGCTCATGTCCCTGGGCGTCGTGTTCTTCACCCTGCTCGCGCTGGCCTCCGGCGTGGCGATCTACTCGGTCGTGACGAACGCCGCGGTGCGCGACGAGCACACCTTCCATGCGCGGTTCCGCGACGTGTCGGGCCTGCGCAAGGGCGCCGACGTGCAGGTGGCCGGGGTGAGCGTCGGCCACGTCGAGAGCCTCCACCTCGCCGACGACGGCCTGGTCGATGTCACCTTCACCGTCGCCAGCTCGGTGCCGGTCACCCAGGCCAGCACCGCGGTCGTCCGCTACCGCGACCTGCTCGGACGCCGTCTGCTCGAGGTCCAGCAGGGCACACCCGGGGCGGCGCCGTTGGCCGCGGGGTCGACGATCCCGGCCGACCGCACCCGCCCGGCGCTCGACCTCGACCAGCTCTACAACGGCTTCTCGCCGCTGTTCGAGGGTCTGGACGCCACCAAGCTGAACGCGTTGAGCTCCTCGCTGGTGCAGGTGCTCCAGGGCGAGGGCGGCGACGTCGAGGCGATCCTCGGGCAGGCCGCGAAGCTCACCGACACCATCGGCGACCGCGACCAGGTGATCGGCTCGCTGCTCACCAACCTCGACCGGGTGCTCGGCACCATCGAGACCCGCACCCCCCAGACCAACGCCCTCGTCGTCCGCCTGCGCACCCTGGTCTCCGGTCTGGCCGACGACCGCGCCGCGCTGGGCGAGGCGCTCAGCGGCATCGGGGGCGCCACCGACGACATCACCCGACTCGTCGCGCGGTCGCGTCCGGGCATCCGCGCCGACCTGCGCGAGATCGAGGCGCTCTCGAAGGTGATCAACGCCGACGAGCCCGAGCTCGACCGGCTGCTGCGGCGCGTGCCCGGCTACGAGGCGCTGGTCGGCCGCGTCGGCATCTACCAGTCGGCCTTCCAGTTCTACCTGTGCGGCGTCCAGATCCGCCTGCACCTGCCCGGTGCCCCGCCGGTGCTGACGGCGATGACCCGCAGCCAGGAACAGAGGTGCCAGTCGTGATCTCGCGTCTGATGAACAAGCGCTTCGCCGAGCGCAACCCCGCTGTGCTCGGCGTGGTCGGCGCCGTGCTGCTCGCGCTCATCGTCGTCGGCTCGCTCAGCGCGGCCCGCATCAAGGGCGTGCTCACCGAGCGCGAGTACCACGCGCGCTTCACCGAGGCCGCCGGCCTGCGCCCCGGGGACGACGTCCGCGTCGCGGGGCTGACCCTCGGCACGGTCTCCTCCCTCACCATCGAGGACGACCAGGTCGAGGTGGCGTTCCGCCTCGACAAGGACGTCCGGCTCGGCAGCGACACCCAGGCCGAGATCAAGTCGGCGACGGTGCTGGGGCGCAAGTTCCTCCAGATCACGCCGAAGGGCGACGGCGAGCTGGGCTCGGCCACGATCCCGGTGGCCCGCACCCGGGCGCCCTTCGACCTCCAGAGCCAGCTCGAGGGTCTCGGCGGCGAGGTGCAGCCGCTGAAGAAGGCGCAGCTCGCACGGGCGCTCGACACGGTCAGCGACACCTTCGCCGACACCCCCGACGACGTCCGTGCCGCCCTCGAGGGCGTGCGCCGGGGCGCGCGGGTGATCGCCAGCCGCGACGGTGCCCTGCTCGACCTGCTGCGCAGCGCCTCGCAGGTCAGCGGCATCCTCGCGACCCGGTCGGGCGACCTGACCACCCTGGTGCGCGACGCCAACGACCTGCTCGCCGAGCTGACCGCGCGCCGCACCGCGCTGCGCGCCGTCCTCATCAACGCCAACGCCCTGTTGGGTCAGCTGCGGGCGCTCGCCGAGGAGAACGACCAGCAGATCGGTCCGGCGCTCGACCAGCTCGCCCGGGTCTCCGACCTGCTCAAGCGCAACCGCGCCAACCTCACCGCCACCATCGAGGGTCTGCGCAACTACACCGGTTCGCTCGGCGAGGCCGTGAACGGCGGACCGTGGTTCTACGGCTACATCGCCAACCTCGTGCCCTCGAACATGGCCCAGCAGACCGTCGACAGCATCCTGTCGCAGACCCCCACCGTCGGAGGTTCCTCGTGATGCGCCGGACCGCCGCCTCGGCCGCGCGGCTGCGCGTCGCCGTCACCGTCGTGATCGCCCTCGTGGCCGCCGTGGCCTTCGCGGGCTGGCGGCTGACCGGCGACGGCGATCGCACCGTCACCGCCTACTTCGCCAGCACCGTCAACGTGCACCCGGGCGACGAGGTGCGCATCCTCGGCGTCCCGGTCGGCTCGGTGACCGAGGTCGACCCGTCGGCCGACCGGGTGAAGGTGGTGCTGCGCTACGACAGCCGCTACCGCCTGGCCGACGACGCCTCGGCCGCCGTCGTCACGCCGACGTTGGTGAGCGTGCGCTACATCCAGCTCAGCCCGCTCGCGCAGGACGGCGCGGCGGCGCTGGCCGACGGCGCGGTGATCCCCGAGAGCCGCACCGCCACGCCGCTGGAATGGGACCAGATCAAGGACCAGGTCGACGCCCTCGCCCAGGTGCTCGGCCCGCGCGGCGGCACGGACGGCGCGCTCAAGCGCGTCCTCCAGGTCACCGCCGACAACGTGCGCGGGCAGGGCGAGACGATGCGGGCCTCGCTGCGTGAGCTCGCCGGCGCTTTCGACGCGCTCTCGCGCGGCGGATCCGACCTCTTCAGCGTCATCCGCAACCTCGGCCGGTTCGTCACCGCCCTCCAGGCCAACGACGCCCAGGTGGCGCTGTTCAACCGGCGTCTGGCCACCGTCGCCGGCATCCTCGGCGAGAACCGGCAGAACCTCGCGGCCCTGCTGCGCAGCCTCAACGCGAGCACGGCGGTGGTGAGCGACTTCATCGCGCGCAACCGCTCGCGCATCGCCAGCACGGTCGTCGACCTCTCCGCGATCACGGCCAACCTGGCACGCAGCCGGCAGGCGCTCGCCGACGTGCTGCACCGGGCGCCGACCGCGGTGTCGAACCTGCACAACATCTACGACCCCTTCAGCGGCGCGGTCACCACGAGCGTCGCGGCCACGAACTTCAACGACCCCGCCCAGTTCCTGTGCGGGATCGCGATGGGCGCCGCGCCCGAGGGGGCGACCAGCACCCAGGCGCGTCGCTACTGCGAGACCGCGCTGCACCCGCTGCTCGACCTGGTGCGGGTGCCGAACGCCCCGGTCGGGGTCAACGGCATCGAACGCGACCCCGACAACGCGCCGTCGCCGTCCCCCAGCCCCTCGGGCCGAGCAGGAGGTCGCTGACATGCGCGCCCCCACCCTGCTCATCGCGGTCGCCGTGGCGGCCCTCGGCCTCAGCGGCTGCGAGTACGACGGCGTGACCAGCGTGCCGCTGCCCTACCGCGCCGGCAGCGGACCCGACGCCATCACCGTCACCGTCGACCTCGTCGAGGCCTCCGGTCTGACGCCCAACAGCGAGGTGAAGGTCGACGACGTCACCGTCGGCAGCGTCTCCGACCTGTCCGTCGACGGCTGGACGCCGGTCGCGACGGTGCAGCTCGACGGCGACGTCGAACTCCCGGCCAACGCGGTCGCGCGGGTCGGCCAGAAGAGCCTCCTCGGTGCCAAGTACCTCGAGCTCGCCGCGCCCACCGACGCCGCACCCGAGGGCCGGTTGGGCGACGGCGACACGGTGCGCACCGCCACCGTGGGCAACTACCCGCAGACCGAGCAGGTGCTGGCCTCGCTATCGCTCGTGCTCAACGGCGGCGGCCTCCAGCAGGTGCGCACCATCACCGACGAGCTCGACCGCGTGGTCAACGGCCGCGAGGGCGAGGCCCGTGCGTTCGTGAAGCGGTTCCGCGTCTTCATCACCAGCCTGAGCCGCCAGCGGCAGGACATCGTGCGGGTCGTCGATCGGCTCGATTCGCTCAGCCGCACTCTCGGCAGCGACGACACCCTGGGCACCGCGCTCGACACGCTGCCGCAGGCGTTCACGGCGATCGAGGAGAACCGCGCCCAGCTGACGCGGACGCTCACGGCGCTCTCCGACTTCGGCCGCACGGCTCGCGGCGTCGTCCGCGCCTCGGGCGACGACCTGGTGGCGAACCTCGAGGACCTCGAGCCCGCGCTGAACCGGTTGGCGGCGTCGGGTACCGACCTGACGAACTCGCTCTCGATCCTGCCGACCTACCCGTTCCCGGGGAACACCTCCTTCCCGAAGATGTTCCAGGGCGACTACGGCAACCTCTTCATCACCCTCGACGCCTCGCCCGACCTGCTGGCGCGCAACCTGCTGCACGGCTTCGAGCTGCCGGCCACCGGCGGCACCCTGCTCCAGGGTCCGCCGCTGGGCGCCGGTGACGGTCCGCCCGCCGCGGGCGCCCCGCTGCCGGATCTGCCCGGCGTGCTCGGCGATGTCGGCGACCTGGTCGGCGGCCTGCTCGGCGGGAAGGGTCCCGGCACGGGCACGGGCACGGGCACCGGCACCGGCACCGGACAGGGCGGCGTCCTCGGCGGACTGCTGCCGGGCCTGCTGGGGCGCACCGCACAGGACTCGGCCCAGGGAGGCACCCGATGAGCAGGCTGACCCGCCGCACCCGGTGGCAGATGGGGGTCTTCGCTGCGCTCACGGCGGCCACGGTGGGCTACTCCTCGATGGCCTACCTCGACGCACCGCGTCTGGTCGGCATCGGCTACCGCGACGTCGACGTCCGTCTCGCCGACGGCGGCGGCCTCTACCCCGGCTCGATCGTGACCCTCAGCGGGGTCGAGATCGGCGAGGTCACCTCGCTGCGCCCGAGCGCCGACGGGGTCGTCGCGGAGGTGCGCATCGAGGACGACGCGCAGGTGCCGACCACGGCCGTCGCGCGCGTGCGCAGCATCTCGGCCGCCGGTGAGCAGTACCTCGACCTCACGGCGCCCGCACCCGCGGCAGGCGCCAAGGTCGCCACCCTCGGCGACGGCGACACCCTCGACGCCACCGACGTGCCGCTGCCGATCACGACCGCCCAGCTGCTGCGCCGCGTCGACGACCTCGTCTCCGACATCCCGGCCGACGACCTCAACACCGCCGTCGACGAGATCGGCACCGGTCTGGGCGAGGGCGAGCAGGATCTCGGCACGTTGCTCGACTCGATCCTGCCGCTCCAGCAGCAGTTCACCGACAACCTCGACCCCACCCGCGACCTCATCACCCGCGCCGAACGGGTGCTGGGCACCCAGGCGGGCAGCCGATCCTCGCTCACCCGGGCGGCGTCCTCCCTCGACGCCTTCACCGACACCCTGGCCCGCTCCGACCGCGATCTGCGCGGTGCGCTCGTGCAGGGCCCGCGGTTCGCCGACCAGACCACGAAGCTCATCGACGCGTTGAGCTCCTCGACGCCGGGGCTGCTGCGCTCGGTCGTGCAGGTGCAGCAGGTGGTCTCGCTCTACGACGCCGGCATCCGCCAGGTGCTGACGATCCTCCCGGGCATCGCGAACGCCTTCACCACCGCGGTCAACACCTCCCCCGTCGACGGTGCGGTCTCGCTCTTCGCGCGCACCACGGTCAACGACCCGCCGCCGTGCACGAACGGCTTCGTGCAGAACCGGCGCTCCCCCCGGGAGACCACGCCGATCACGCCGCCGACCGGCGTGT
>NZ_BAAAZH010000011.1:122358-135614 GCF_039536805.1 Nocardioides fonticola
CACCCGGCGCGGCGCGTCGGCCTACGACTGCGGCCTGATCTTCCAGAGCCGTGCCGAGGACGCCGCCGTGGAGAAGGAGGCGCTCGCCACCCAGGTCGCGACCGCCCGTCGGCTCCTCGTGCCCGGAGCGGCCGAGGGCACCTCGCCCTACAGCCCGCTCGGACTCGGCACCTCCGACGGTCTCCCGGCGCTGCTCGGCGGCGTCCGCCTGCCGACGGCGGGCGCCGACTGGCGCGACATCCTGCTCGGCCCGCTCTCCCGGGCCGGCGGACGGTCGTGACCGCCGAGCTGGCCGCGCGCCTCGCTCCGCCCCAGCTCGGCGGGGCGAGGCGGCCGCGGCGCCGCACGCGCATCGCGGCCGTCGTGGTGGCGCTGATCGCGGTGGCCGCGGGTGCGCTCGCGGTGACCCGGCCGTGGAGCGGCGCCGACGACACCTACGCCGACGACGCCCGGGCGGTGACCACGCTCGCCGACACCCAGGTCCGTCTGCTGCTCCAGGTCGCCGCCGGCACGGCTCCCGACGACGCCGTCGAGCGGTTGACCGCCGGCG
Organism: Nocardioides fonticola; assembly: GCF_039536805.1. Taxonomy (NCBI): domain Bacteria; kingdom Bacillati; phylum Actinomycetota; class Actinomycetes; order Propionibacteriales; family Nocardioidaceae; genus Nocardioides; species Nocardioides fonticola. The sequence continues at coordinate 122,909 of NZ_BAAAZH010000011.1, forward strand.
CGACGGGCGACTGGCGCGCCCAGGTGGGCGGCGGCCGGTTCACCCGCGCCGTCCGCGCCGGTGCCGTCGATCCGGGTACGGAGGTCTCGATCGACTCCGACGCGGTGGTCGGCGTGCGCGGCGAGGACGCCGAGGTGCTGGTGGCCGCCTCCTCGGGACGGCGGGCCTTCCTCTTCCGCGTGGGCCTGACCCGCGTCGACGGATCCTGGCGGGTCGCGACGATGCAGGCCGCCCGATGAGGCGCCTCGCGGTCGGTGCGGCGATCGTCGCGCTGCTGCCGATGCTCTCGGCCTGCGGGGGCGGCGACGACGACCTCGACGCCCGCGGCCGTGCCGACGTCCTGCGGGTCGCCACCGACCGCCTCGAGGCCCTCTTCTCCTACGACGCCGAGGGCCTGTCGGAGGACCTCGCCGAGGTCGACGGCCTGGTCACCGGCGACCTGCGCGAGGAGTACCGCGACGCGCTGTCCGGCGCCAGCGGGCGGCGCATCCGCAGCCTGGAGGCCAGCAGTTCCGCCACGGTCGTCGACATCGGTCTGGCCGACGCCGACGCCGCCCGGCCGGTGGTGCTGGCCTACCTGCGGCAGACGACCACAACGGCCGCCTCGCCGACGCCGGCGGTGCAGGTCACCGCGATCGAGGCCACGTTGAGCACGGTCGACGGGGCGTGGCGGGTACTCCGCCTGGAGCCCGTCGCGGGGAACGGAGCGAGCGATGACGATGACTGAACCCGGAACCGAGGCGAGTGCCCCCGAGGCCCCGCCGCCATCGGAGTCGATGCCCGCCCGCCGGTCGCGGTGGGTGGCCGCCCTCGTGGTCGTGGGCCTCCTGACCGCAGCGGCCCTCGCGGGCTGGGGCTGGCGGCAGGAGCAGCAGGCCGACGACCTCGCCGCACTGCGGGCCGAGCGCCAGACCGTGCGCACCACCGCCTCCGACGCCGCCGAGCTGCTGCTCGGCCTCGATGCGGCCACCGGCGCTGCGACGCTGGAGAAGCTGCGCGCGATGGCGACCGGCGGCTTCGCCGACCAGGTCGACACGTTGAGCAGCACGGTGGCCGGCGTGCTGAAGCAGGGCGACGTCGCCAGCCAGGGCACCGTCGCCTCGGCTGCGGTGGAGAAGCTCGACGCATCGCGGGCCACGGTGCTGATCGCGGCGACCTCGCTGGTCTCCAACAGCGAGCTCCCGCAGGGCGAGCTGCGCACGTTCCGGCTGGCCGTCGGCCTGGTCCGCGCTGGCGAGGTCTGGAAGGTCGACGACGTGGAGTTCCTCGGATGAGGGCCGGACGGATCGCCGCCGGCGTCCTCGTGCCCGCCGCCCTGGTGGCGAGCGGGTTCTACGCCGTGCACGGCCACGATCGCCTGGCCTCGGAGCAGCAGATCGCCGACCGCCGCACCTCGGCGGCCCGCGCCGCGAGTGCCGACGTGCCGGCGTTGCTGACCTACCGCGGCGACCAGGCGCAGGTGCGCGAGCAGATGGACGCCGCGCGGGCGCTGGTGACCTCCGGATTCCGCGCCGAGTTCGAGGAGCTGCTCACCTCGCTCGTCGAGCCGACCGTGGCCCAGAAGGGCTTCGCGACGACCGCCGAGGTCTCGCGCATCGGCGTCGTCTCGGGTGACGCCGATGCCGTGACGCTGCTGGTCATGCTCTCCCAGCGCACGAAGCGCCCCGGCGGGTCGCTCGGCGAACCCGTGGCGACGCGCGCCGAGGTGCGGATGGTGTGGTCCGACGGCCGCTGGTTGGTCGACGACCTCAAGCCGGTCTGACCGGCGACCTCGGCCCGACCCGGTCTGACGGCCGGGGGCTCAGCCCGCCGCGGCGAGCGCCGCGGCCAGCTCCGCCTCGAGGGCGGCGGCCAGGCCGGCCTCGTCGTCCTCGCCCACGGTGCCCAGGTTGCGCAGCGCGCTGACGGCGACGTACCCGCGGGAGAGCAGGTCGGAGTCGGTGTCCTCGCCGAGGCGGCTGTTCTGGGTGTAGCGACTGAGCACGATGGCGTCGGGCTCGTGCTCCAGGCGCAGCCCCATCAGGCCGCGCCGGGCCAGGGGTGCCATCCGGACGCCGTGGATGTCGGCGAGGTCGCAATCGGGCACGTTGACGTTGAGGGCGTCGTAGACGGGGTGCTCGGCGAACCAGTCGATGACGGCGACGCCCACCCGGGCCGCGGTGTCGAAGCGGTGGTCGGGCGGGAAGCCGCAGCTGAGCGCGACGCCGCGCAGGCCGATGGCGGTGGCGGTCAGGACGGCGCCGACGGTGCTGGAGCCGAGGATCATCCGGCCGGTGTTGGGGCCGGGGTTGATGCCGCTGACCACGAGGTCGGGCCGCTCGCCGAACAGCCCGCTCGCGGTGGCCAGCACCGCGAAGGCGGGCGGGGCGTCGACCGACCACACGGGGATCGCCGGCAGCTCCGGCAGCTCGACGGGCCGGCAGCCGACACGGGCGCCGTCCTCGAGCGTGCCCAGGGACGAGCCGCTGCCGCTGAGGTCGGAGCTCGGGGCCACCACGACCACGTCGTGTCCGTCGGCGGCCAGGGAGGCGGCGATCGCGTGGAGACCCTCCGAGGCGACGCCGTCGTCGTTGGTCACCAGGATGCGCATCGGTTCTCCTCGCCTCTGACCCGGGAACGGGTGGCTCGATTGTGACCAGACGATCACTCTTTGTCCAGTGCGGAGCGTCGACCGAAGGTGGGGCGGCGGCGGCGGGAGACTCCGTTGGAACTTCGTGATTGGCAGCACGTCACCCATTGACAGGTGACCGCGCTCACATCAACTATGTGAACCATCAGTCACTAACCCAGTCGCGGTCCGGTCTCGTGCCGACCGCCGTATCGAGGGGTCCCCCATGACGACCTGGCCGATCAGCGACCGCACCTCGGCGGTCTTCCCGCTCTACTCCCGCGCCAACGTGGGCGAGATCTTCCCCAACCCGATCAGCCCGCTCAACGCCTCCGCGGGGTTCCAGGCGAACCTCGAGCTCGGGTGGCGCGACGCGTTCGTGGCGTGCGGGGTGTGGGACCACGATCTGTACGACGACGCCACCGAGATGAACATCCTCCCGGCGTTCGGCAGCTACCTCTACATCAACATGTCGCTGATGCGGCTCTTCGGCATCCGGGTACCGGGGATGTCGGCCGAGGCGGTCGACCTCCAGTACTTCGGCGACATGCCGGGCATCCCCAGCTACGAGAGCGAGGCCCGCGACTTCGACGTCAACGAGGCCTTCGAGGCCACGGCCGGCGCCTGGCTGATGAACGAGGTGCTCGGCGCCACCGACCTGGCCGCCTACGACGCCGACCGGGCCGAGGTCGAGGCGATCCGGGCGAGCCGTCCCGACCTCGCCACGCTCTCGGACCGCGAGCTGTGGGACCGCATCCTCTCCTTCGACGTCCTGCTGCGCCGGCTCTTCAAGCACCACATCGAGGCCAGCCTGAAGTCCGGCGTCGGCCTGGGTGCTGCGGCCCAGCTCGCCGAGGCGGTCGGGCGCCCGGAGATGGCGCTCGCCCTCGTCAGCGGCATCGGCGAGGTCGACTCCGCGGGTCCGTCCCTGGGCATGTGGGCGCTGAGCCGCCTGGCACGCGACGCCGCGGTCGCCGCCGCCTTCGACGCCGGCCTCGACGGTCTGCACGACCGGCTGACCGCCGCCACCGACGAGGCCTCGCAGCAGTTCGCCAAGGAGCTCGGGGAGTTCCTGCACCGGTGGGACTTCCGCGGCCCCTCCGAGTGGGAGATCCGGGCCGTCACCTGGGGTGTCGACCCCGGCATGGTGCTCGCCACCATCGACCGCATGCGCCACGTCGGCGACGACCAGGCGCCCGAGGCGAAGAACGCCGAGCGGGTCGCGCAGCGCGAGGCCGCGGCCACCGAGATGCGCGCCATGCTCGCCGCCGACGCCGAGGCGCTCGGACAGTTCGAGGTCGTCCTCAACGCGGCTGCGCTGTGGCTGCGCGGTCGCGAGCGTGGCCGCACGACCGCCGCGATGCTGATGCACGAGCTGCGGCTGCCGGCCCTCGAGCTCGGCGAGCGCGCCGTCCGGGCCGGTCACCTCGCCACCCGCGAGCAGATCTTCATGCTCTTCAAGGACGAGATCGACGGCTTCCTCGCCGACCCGGCCGCCTTCAGCGCCACGCTGGCCGACCGGGAGGCCTCCTACCTCCAGCTCTTCTCGAAGGTGCCGCCGTTCGTGGTGGTCGGCGAGGCGCCGCCGCTCTCGGAGTGGGAGACCGCCGGCTCCTCGGTGGGTGCCGTCGTCGGCGTCGGCGACGTCATCGAGGGCGTCTCGGGCTGCAACGGCGTCGTCCAGGGACGCGCGCGGGTGATCCTCGACCCCGACGACCCGCGCGACCTCGAGCCCGGCGAGATCCTCGTCGCGCCCATCACCGACCCGTCGTGGACGCCGCTCTTCGTGGCCGCCGCCGCGGTCGTCGTCGACGTCGGCGCGCCGTTCTCGCACGCCGCGATCGTGAGCCGCGAACTCGGCATCCCGTGCGTCGTCTCGGCCACGCAGGCGACCACCCGCCTGCGCGACGGCATGCTGCTGGAGGTCGACGGCACGAAGGGCACCGTCACGGTGCTCGAGGCCTGAGCGCCCCACCCCGACTCGGGGCGGTCCATCCCTCAGGGCTTCCGCCCGGATCGCTCAGGGAGAGAGAACGGGCCGCCGGATCATCGCGATCCGGCGGGCCGTTCCCGTGTTGCGGGGGCGGGCTCAGCGAGCCGGTCCGGTGGCCGGTACCGGGTGGGCGTGCTTCTCGCCGGGTCTCGCGGCTCGTCGCCGGGGCTCCTCGCACCTCGACCATCGAGGCAGGCTCAGCCCTCGGCGACGTACCGCGCCCGCAGCGCCCGCTTGTCGAGCTTGCCGGTCTCCAGCCGTGGGAGGCGTTCGACGATCTCGACCAGGCGCGGGGCCTTGAAGCCGGCGAGTCGGGCGCGGCAGTGGGCGACGACCTCCTCGCCGAGCGTCGTGGGGTCGGCGTCGGCGGCCGGCTCGACCACGGCCATCACCTGCTCGCCGAAGTCGGGGTGCGGCACGCCGAACACGGCCACGTCGGCGATCTGCGGCATGGCGCCGACCACGGCCTCGATCTCCTCGGGATAGATGTTCACCCCGCCGGAGACGATCATGAAGGTGGCCCGGCCGGTCAGGTACAGGTAGCCGTCGTCGTCGAGGCGTCCCATGTCGCCCATGCCGCGCAGCGGCGCGTCGGGCTCGGCGCCGAAGCACACGCGTCCGACCGTGCCGGTCGGCGCCGGAGCGCCGTCCTCGTCGGTGATGACCACGCGGGTCGTGCCGAGCGGCCGGCCGACCGACCCGCGCCTCTCGGCCGCCTCGGCAGGCGAGATGTAGGTGTGCCCGTAGCCCTCCGAGGCGCCGTAGTACTCGTGCAGGATCGGCCCCCACCACGCGGTGACGGCGTCCTTGAGCTCCGGCGGGCACGGGGCGCCGGAGGTCACGGCCACCCGATGGGACGGCGCCCGCCCACCGCGCTGCTCCTCCGGCACCGCGAGCAGGCGACTGAGCATCGTCGGCACCCACTGGGAGTGGGTGACCTCGTGTCGCCCGATCGCCTCGATCGCGCGGACGGCGTCGAAGGATTCCAGGCACACGACGGTGCCGCCGACGCCGAGGGTCATCAGCTGGAAGGTGAACGGTGCCGCGTGGTAGCTGGGCGCGGGGGAGAGGAACCGGATGCCGGCCTCGATGCCGAGCCGCTCGGCCAGATGCGGGTGGCGCTTGGGTGCCTCCCGCGGGTGCACGCCGAGCAGCGGCTGGCGGTAGGCCTTCGGGCGGCCGGTGGTGCCGCCGCTGAAGAGCACACGCGCCCCGAGCAGCTCGCGCGCGATCGGGGTCGCCGGTGCGGCGGCGAGCAGGCTTTCCAGATCGAGTGCGCCGTCGGCGGGACCGTCGACCACGAGCACGTGCGGCGTCGCGGGGACGGCGTCGAGCGCCGCGAGGAGCCCCGGCAGCAGCTCGCCGCAGGTGACGATCGCCGCGGGTGCGGCATCGGTCAGCAACGGCACGAGCTCGGCGGTGCCGAGGTGCCAGTTCACCGGCACGACCTGGAGGCCCGAGCGCATGCCCGCGGCGACGACGATCGGCCAGGCCGGGCCGTTGGGGAGCAGCAGGACGAGCGCGTCGCCGGGGGCGACGCCGAGGTCGCCGAGCGCGTGGGCGCAGCGGTTGGACCGCTCGTCGAGCTCCCCGAAGGTGAGGCTGTGGCCCGAGCCGGCCATGACGTAGGCGGTGCGGTCGGGGGCGTGCTCGGCGATGTCGGGCGGGTACACGGCACCTCTCGGGTCGGTGGGAACGACAGCACCCTGGTTTGCGACTGTGCAGTCGCTTATGGACGGTAGCGAGTCCCGGGAGAGTGCGCCAGTAGGGTTCCCAAGGAATGTGACGTGCGCTATAAAGTGACGTATCAGTCGCAAACCGGATCGGGAGAATCATGTCCACCAGCGTGTCGCCCCTCGACCTCATGGACCTCGCCCCGTTCGAGCAGGGGCGCGATGAGGAGATCTTCGCCCACCTGCGCGACCACGCCCCCCTGCACTGGAACGACGAGCCCGACGGGCCCGGCTTCTGGTCGGTGACCCGGCATGCCGACGTCAAGGCCGTGGCCGGCGACGCGGCGTCCTTCACCGTCACCCACGGCACCCAGATCGCCAGCCGGCGCGCGGAGGGCGAGGGGGCGCGCAGCATCCACCACGTCGACCCGCCCGAGCACGGCCCGCTGCGCCGCATCGCCGCCTCCCAGGTGCGGATGACCCAGGTGCGCAAGCTCGAGCCCGACATCCTCGCCGTCATCGACGACCTCCTCGACGAGCACCTCGGTGCCGGCGAGTTCGACCTGGTCGCGAAGATCTCCAGCCAGCTGCCGCTGGTCATGATCGGCCGCCTCCTCGGAGCGCCCCTCGAGGACTGCCCGCACCTGCTGCGGTGGACCAACCAGATGGCCAGCGAGGACCCCGACTACTCCGAGGGCCCCGAGACGGCCGTGCGGGCGCGCGATGAGGTCTTCGGCTACTTCCGCGAGCTCGAGGAGCAGCGCCGCGCCTGCCCGGCCGACGACCTGGTCAGCGTGCTCACCGCCGCCGACATCGACGGTCAGCCGTTGAGCCGCGGCCACCTCGACGCCTACTACCTGATCCTCATGGTGGCGGGCAACGAGACCACCCGGAACCTCATCAGCGGCGGCACGCTCGCCCTCCACGAGCACCCCGAGGCGCTCGCCGCCCTGCGCGCCGACCACGCCGGCGTCCGCCTGGCCGTGGAGGAGATGGTGCGCTGGGTGACCCCGGTGCTCTCGATGCGCCGCACCGCCACCCACGACCTGGAGATGCACGGCCGCACCGTGCGAGCCGGCGACAAGGTGGTCATGTGGTTCGCCTCGGCCAACCGCGACCCCCGCGCCTTCGAGCAGCCCGAGCGCTTCCTCGTCGACCGCCACCCCAACGAGCACCTGGGCTTCGGGTGGGGCGACCACGCCTGCCTGGGCTCCCACCTCGCCCGCCTGGAGGCGAACCTCTTCTTCACCCGGCTGCTCCAGCGCGACCTGCACCTCGAGGTGGTCGGCGACCCCAGCCGCCTGCGCAGCAACTTCTTCCGCGGCATCAAGAAGCTGCCGGTCCGCCTGGAGAAGCGCAGTGGCTGAGACGCGACACCTCGGGCGGGCGACCGCCCACCTCGACGGCGTCGCCGTCGAACTCCCCGGTGACGGCGTTCCGCTGGTCTCGCCCTGGAGCGAACAGACCGTGGGCGAGGTGCCCGAGGCGGCCGACCTGGTCGACCTCGCCGTCGTCTCCGCCCGGCGCGCACACGAGCAGCTCGCCGACTGGACGCCGTCCCAGCGCGCCGACCTGCTCGAGCGCTGGGCCGACCTCATCGAGCGCGACACCGAGCTCCTCGCCGGTCTGGTGAGCACCCAGATGGGCATGCCGATCACCCTGGCCCGCGCCACCCAGGGCGACCTGCCCCCGCGGGTGCTGCGCGCCAGCGCCGAGGCCGTGCGCCGGCTGGCCTGGGAGGAGGAGCGCGACGGCGCCCTGCTGCTGCGCCGCGGTGCCGGGGTCGTCGGGGCGATCACCCCGTGGAACATGCCGGTGCACCAGATCGTGGCGAAGGCGGCGGGTGCGCTGGGCGCCGGCTGCGCGATGGTGCTCAAGCCGTCGGAGCAGACGCCGTTCGACGCCGTCCACCTCGCGCACCTGCTGCTGGAGGCGGGCGCGCCGGTCGGCACCCTCAACGTGCTGCCCGGCACCGGCCCGGTCACGGGCGCCGCGCTCGTCGCGCACCCGGGTCTCGCCCGCATCTCCTTCACCGGCAGCGTCGCCGCCGGTCGGCTCGTCGCCGCAGCGGGCGCCGCGACCCTCACCCCGTGCACCCTCGAACTCGGCGGGAAGTCGCCGGCCGTCGTGCTGCCGGACGCCGACCCGGCCACCGTGCTGCCCCGCGTGCTGGCCAGCGGCCTGGTGAACTCCGGGCAGGCCTGTAACGCCACCACCCGCCTGCTCCTGCCCGCCGACCGGGTCGAGGAGGCCACGGCGCTGCTGCCGTCCCTGGTCGCCCAGCAGGTGCTCGGCGACCCCGGCGAGCCGGCCACCACCCAGGGACCCCTCGTCACCGAGCAGCATCGTGAGCGGGTGCTCGCCCACATCGACGACGCCATCGCCGCCGGCGGCCATCTGCTCACCGGCACCGGCAAGCCGGTCGGCGGACCCGACCACGGCTTCTTCGTCGAGCCCACCGTCATCACCGGGCTGGGGCGCCAGGCGCGGGCGGTGCAGGAGGAGATCTTCGGGCCGGTGCTGGTCGTGCAGACCTACACCGACCTCGACGACGCGCTCCACCTGGCCCACGACACGCCCTACGCGCTGTCGGCCGAGGTGTGGGGCGCGGACGCCGACGCGGCGTCCCGGTTCGCCCGCCGACTGCGCACCGGACAGGTCAAGATCAACGGCGTCCGCACCCGCGAACGCCCCGGCGTCCCCTTCGGCGGCTCGGGAGCCTCCGGCTACGGACGCGAACTCGGAGAACACGGAATCGTGGAGATGTGCGAGATGACAGCGGTGATGGCATGAGCGAGAGCACCCGGCACGACCTGGCGACCGCACCGATCGTGGTCACCGGCGCCGCCTCCGGCATCGGGCGCGCACTCACCGAGCAGCTGCTGGCCGCGGGTCGCACCGTGCACGCGCTCGACCGCGTGGCCTGCCCCGTCGACGGCGTCCCGACGACGCTGTGCGACCTCGCCGACCCCGCGGCGATCGCCGCCGCCGTCGCCGAGCTGCCGCCCACCATCGCCGGCCTCGCCTCGGTCGCGGGCGTTCCCGGCACGGCCGACCCGCGCGTCGTCCTGCTGGTGAACCTGCTCGCCCCGCAGCTGCTGGCCGGACACCTCGCCGACCGGCTCGCCGAGGGCGGCGCGATCGTCAACGTCTCCTCCATGGCCGCCCACCGCAACGCCGAGACCGACGAGTCCGTCGAGGAGCTGCTCGCCGCCACCACGGTCGAGGGCATCGAGGCCTGGATCGCCGCGCGCGGCATCGGCGGACCCGCCGCCTACGACACCTCCAAGCACGCCCTCAACCGCGCCACGCAGCGGCTCGCCGCGCGCCTGGTCGGCGTCCGCCGCCGGGCGCTCACGGTGAGCCCCGGCCCGGTGCAGACGCCGATCCTCGGCGACTTCCGGGTCAGCATGGGCGAGGAGTCGATCGACCGCGCCGAGCGCGCCGTCGGTCGCCACGCCACCGCCGACGAGGTCGCCGCCGTCGTCGGCTTCGCCCTCAGCCCGCAGGCCACCTGGGTCACGGGCATCGACATCCCCGCCGACGGCGGACTCGGCGCGGTGCGCGCCGCCGCCACGGCCCCCGCCCCCCAGACCGCAGGAGCTCCGGCATGACCGACCGCGCCACGACCGCCGCCGTCCTCGATCTCGACGGCACGCTGCCCGACGACCTCGCCGGCAAGGAACTCCTCGGCGGCAAGGCCTACAGCGTCCACCGCATGCGGGCCCTCGGCCTGCCGGTGCCGCCCGCCTTCGTGCTGCCCACGCCCGTGTGCGGCGTGTTCCACGACAACGGCCGGGCCCTGCCCGAGGAGATCTGGGACGACGTCGTGGCCGCCGTCGGCCGCCTCGAGCAGGCCACCGGCCACACCTTCGGCGCCGGCCCCTCCCCGCTGCTGGTCTCGGTGCGGTCGGGTGCCGCGCAGAGCATGCCCGGGATGATGGACACCGTCCTCAACCTCGGTCTCACCGCCGAGCTCGTCGAGGTGCTGGCCGAGCAGACCGGCGACCGCGCCTGGGCCGAGGACACCTGGCGGCGCTTCCGCGAGGGCTACGCCACCACCGTCTGCGGCGACGAGCACGCCGTCCCGCCCACCGACCCGTGGGAGCAGCTGCGCGCGGCGATCGGTGCCGTCTTCGACTCCTGGACCAACGAGCGCGTGCGGGCCTACCGCGCACGCCACCAGCTCGGCGAGGGCGGCGGCACCGCGGTCACCGTGCAGGCGATGGTCTTCGGCAACCGCGACGAGCAGTCCGCCACCGGCGTCCTGTTCAGCCGCGATCCCAGCACCGGCGAGCCCACGCTCTACGGCGAGTGGATGGCCCAGGCCCAGGGCGAGGACGTCGTCGCGGGCACCAGCACGCCTGAGCCCCTCGCCACCCTCGGCGAGCGCTGGCCGGCGCTGGGCGCGCAGATCGCCGAGATGGCCGCCCGCCTCGAACGCGAGCACCGCGACCTCGTCGACGTCGAGTTCACCATCGAGAGCGGCACCCTCTACCTGCTCCAGTGCCGGGCCGGGAAGCGCTCGGCCCTGGCCGCCGTCCGCATCGCCGCCGACCTCGTCGCCGAGGGACTCATCGCGCCCGCGGAGGCACTGAGCCGCGTGAGCGCCGACCAGGTCGCCGCCGTGCGGGAGGTCGCCGCCTCCGGCCCGGTCGGCGACGTGCTGGCCCGCGGCTCGGCCGCCGGCCCGGGCCGTGCGAGCGGCGTCGCGGTGAGCGACGAGGACGAGGCCGGTGCCCTCGCCGACGCCGGCACCCCCTTCGTGCTCGTGCGCCACGCCACCGAGCCCGAGGACGTGCCGCTCATGTTCGAGTCGGTCGCCGTGGTCACCGAGGTCGGCGGGGCCACCTCGCACGCCGCGCTGGTCTGCCGCGAGATCGGCCTGCCCTGCGTGGTCGGTGTCGGCGAGGGCACCATCGCCGGCCTCGTCGGGCGTCTGGTCACCGTCGACGGCACCACCGGCGTCGTCGTGGAGGGGGAGCAGGCGGCCGCAGCGGACGACGTCCCCGCGGCCGAGAACCCGCATCTCGCCAGCCTCCTGGCCCTCGCCGCCGAGCACGCCGAGGCGGGCGCGCACCTGCGCGACGCGCTCGCGGTGACCGGATGACGGGGGCCGCTAGGCTCGTCCCCGGCGGGTGCTGTGACGGCGGAGGTGGAGCATGACGAACGCCGAGCAGGACGCGCTCATCACGGCGATGTTCACCGACACCGGGCTGGCCGAGGCCGAGGTTCCGGCGAAGCGGCCGAACAAGCGCGGCGAGCAGACCCGTGAGCGCATCGTGCGCGCCGCGACCGAATGCTTCGCCGAGTACGGCTACACCCGCACCCGCATCTCCGACATCGTGCATCGCGCCGGCACCGCGCAGGGCAACTTCTACCGGCACTTCACCTCGCTGGACGACGTGTTCCTCGCCGCGATGAAGCCCGGCCTGGAGGAGCTCGCCACCGCGTCGCGACGGCGTCCCGGTCACGGCATCGACCGTGCGGCGCTCATCGACGTCCACACCGACTACCTGACGACCTACGCCCGGCATCGCCACATCCTGCGGCTGCTGCGTGAGGCGGCCGCCTCCAGCGAGAACGACGGCTTCCTCCAGCTGTGGCTGCGCATGCGCGGCGACTTCGTCGGCCGCACCCGTCGGTGGCTCCAGCGCCTCACCGAGTCCGGCGACCTCACCGGCCTCTCCGAGGCCGAACTCGACCTGCTCGCCGAGGCCCTCGGCTGCTTGACCGAACAGCTGGCCTACGTGCACGTGGGCCTGCCCAGCGCGACGCCGCGGCGTGAGCGCATCGAGGAACTGGGAGCCGCGCTCGGCGACTCCTGGTACCGCATGCTGCGACCCTGACCGGGTCGCTCCCTCCCTCTCTCCTGCGTGACCCCGGAAGGTGCAGTGCCATGGGTGTTGAGATCAAGGTCGATGACCTGACGAAGAGCTTCGGCAAGCAGTTGATCTGGGGCGGGGTCACCTTGACCATTCCCGCTGGTGAGATCTGCGTGATGCTGGGCCCCTCGGGTACGGGCAAGTCGGTGCTGTTGAAGACCATCATCGGGTTGCTCAAGCCCGACCGCGGGTCGATCGTGATCGAGGGCACCGACCTGGCCTCGTGCAGCGAGAAGGAGCTCTACGAGATCCGCAAGCTGTTCGGGGTGTTGTTCCAGGACGGTGCGATGTTCGGGTCGATGAACCTCTACGACAATGTCGCGTTCCCCCTGCGGGAGCACACGCGGAAGTCCGAGAGCGAGATCCGTCGGATCGTGATGGAGAAGATGGATCTGGTGGGTCTGCTGGGGGCTGAGGACAAGCTGCCCGGTGAGATCTCCGGTGGTATGCGCAAGCGCGCGGGTCTGGCGCGGGCGTTGGTGTTGGATCCGGAGATCGTGTTGTTCGACGAGCCCGACTCGGGTCTGGATCCGGTGCGCACGGCGTT
>NZ_BAAAZH010000012.1:0-19942 GCF_039536805.1 Nocardioides fonticola
GTCCGGAGGCTCCGCCGGTGGCGGTCACGAGGTACGGGGTGGCGCCGACTGCGGGGGCGGTGGGCGCGGTGCTGGTGAACGCGACGCTCTGGGCCGCCTGGCCGACGCTGAACGACTGGGTGGCCTGGGTCGCCGCCTCCCGGTCGTCGTCCCCGCCCTGGTCGGCGGTGACGACGCAGGTGCCGGCGTGGGCGAAGGTGACGGTGCTGCCACTGAGGGTGCAGGCGTTGTTCGTCGTGCCGGCGCCGATGCCGAGGACGACGGTGGTGCCGAGACCCGTCTGGGCGCTCACCGTGTAGCTGCCGCCCACCAGGGCGGTCGTCGGCGGGCTGCTGAGGAAGGAGATCACCTGACCGACCTTGGCGACGGTGAACTGCTGGGTCGCCTGCGGAGCGGGCAGGTAGTCGTCGGTGCCGTCCTGGTCGGCGGTCAGCACGCACACGCCCGCGTGATCGAGGGAGATCGACCCGGTCGGGGTGAGGCTGCAGGCGCTCTTCGTGGTGCCCGCACCGATGCCGAGGCGGACGGCGTTGCCGGAGTTCCCGCCGGTCGTCGTCGCCAGGTAGGTGCCGCCGACGCGAGGATCGGCCGGGACGCTGGAGACGAACGAGACCGACTGGGTCGCCTTCACGACGCTGATCGTCTGGGTCGCGCGGGTCGCCGGCGCGTACCTGGCGTCGCCGTCCTGGTCGGCGGTGATCACGCAGGTGCCGGCGTGGGCGAAGGAGACGGTGCTGCCGCTGATGCTGCAGGCGTTGTTCGTGGTGCCGGCACCGATACCGAAACGCACCGGCTGACCCGAGGCCCCACCCGACGCGGCCACGCCGTACGGCGTCGCGCCGACGGCGGGCGAGGTGGGTGCGGTGCTGGTGAACGCGAGGGGCTGGGCGATCCGGGTCACCGTGATGGTGCGGGTGTCCTGGGGCGCGGGCAGGTGGTCGTCGTCGCCGTCCTGGTCGGCGGTGACGACGCAGATGCCGGCGTTGTCGAAGGAGACGGCGCCGGAGCGGGCGAGGCTGCAGGCGTTGTTCGTGGTGCCCGCGCCGATGTCGAAGCGGACGGCGTTGCCCGATCCGCCGCCGCTGGCCGACGGCAGGTACGCCCCCGCCGACAGGTCGACCGTCGTCGGCCACCCGGCGCCGAAGGTGATCGTCTGCGCGGCCTTGCCGACGGTGATCGTCTGCGAGGCCGACGTGGCGGCCGCGTAGGAGGCGTCGCCGTCCTGGTCGGCGGTGACGATGCAGGTGCCGGCGTGGTCGAAGGAGACGGTGCCGGAGCTGGTGAGGCTGCAGGCGTTGTTCGTGGTGCCCGCGCCGATGCCGAAGCGGACGGCGTTGCCCGATCCGCCGCCGGTGGCGCCGACGGCGTAGTCGGGGCTCTCGACGGTCGGCGAGGAGGGCGGCGTCGTGGTGAAGCTGATCGCCTGCGAGTACTTCGCCACCGTGATCGTCTGCGTGATCTGGGCGGCGGCCGTGTAGTCGGCGTTGCCGCCCTGGTTCGCCGCGATCACACAGGTGCCGGGCCGGTCGAAGGAGACGCTGCCGGCGTTGATGGTGCAGGCGTCGGTGGTCGAGAGGGGGCTCACCGACAGGACGATCGGCTGGCCTGAGGCACCGCCGGACACGGTGGGCAGGTAGGGGACGCCGCGGGCTCCGGGAGAGGGTGCGGTGGAGGTGAAGGCGAGCGTCTGCGAGCCCTGGCCGATGGCGAAGGTCTGCACCACCTCCGGTGCGGGGTTGTAGCTGGCGTTGCCGGCCTGGTTCGCGGCGATGGCGCAGGTGCCGACGTGGCGATACGTCACCGTCGAGCCGCTGACGGTGCACGCGCCGTTGGTGGTGGCCGACCCGACCGAGAAGGTGACGGGATTCCCGGAGGCTCCGCCGCCGGCAGCGACAGTCGTGGTGCCGCCGACACTGGCGCCTCCCGGGACGGGGGAGATGAACGCGATCGTCTGGTTCGTCTTCGCCGTGACCGCGATGGTCTGCGTCACCGTCGGCGCGACGGCGTAGATCTCGTAGAACATCCCGTTGATGGTCTGGTAGCCCGCCAGCTGGTCGGCAGCGACCACGCACGTGCCCTGGTTGCGGAAGGTGACCGTGCTGCCGCTCACCGTGCAGGCGTTGTTCGTCGTACCGGAGCCGACGCTGAAGGTCACCGGGTTGCCCGAGCCGCCGCCGGTGGCGGACACGATGTAGGCGCCGCCCACGCCGGCCGTGCTCGGGGCGGTCGTGGTGAAGCTGATGTTCTGGGGAATCGACGTGTCCAGGTTCATCGTCCAGATGCGGTCGATCGAGAGGTTGTGCGCCAAGGTGCCGCCGCCGACCGTCTGCCCCGGGAAGAACGTGATCTGCAGACTGGTGATGCGGGTGAGATCGACGGTGTCGGGGAACCCCGTGCCGGACTGCTTGAAGGGGATCGAGTTGACGGTCCCGCCTCGGGGGATGGAGAAGTAGGCGGTCGAGATGCGGCTCGACGCATCGGTGAGGGTGGCTCCCATGGTGGCCACCACCGCCCCGGGGTTGGAGTTGGTGGTCGTCGCCACGGTGTAGTCAAGCCGCAGGTTGGTCGCTTTTCCGCCGACCGTGAAGTCCTGGGGGGAGGGCATCACCCAGGTCGCGGTCGCGCTGTTGGGCAGGTCGCCGCCGAGCTGCAGGTTGAGGGTGCCGCCGGAGATCGACCCCGTCGCCCCACCCGAGTAGGCGATGATCGGCGTGCCAAGGCGCGTGCCCCCGAAGTCGTCGATCGTCACGCCCGGATACAAGGCCTGGCCCGGCCCGGCGGGCAGCACGGCGAGCACCCCGGTGATCAGGGCGAGGAGGAGGATGCGGGACAGCAAGGGACGGCGAGGCGACACGAGCGGACCTTCAGGGGAGGGGAGAGGGGGTCCCGAGGTCGCCATCTAAACACCCTGGCAGGTATCCCGTGAATGTTTCGAGGAAGTGAACGGGCGGCCCGGCCTCGGCCGGCGAGTGCCTGCGACCGAGGCCGATCAGTTCACGTAGCGCCGACGCATGACTCAGGTGAGCAGATCCGTGAGCGGGTTGAGGAAGAAGTAGACGACGAACAGCCCGGCCACGACCCACATGAGCGGGTGGATGGCCGCCACCTTGCCGCGCACGATCTTGATGATCACGAAGGCGAGGAAGCCGGCGCCGATGCCGACGGTGATCGAGTAGGTGAACGGCATCAGCACGATGGTGAGGAACGCCGGCAGCGCGATCTCGACGTCGTCCCAGTCGATCTCCTTGACCTGCTGCATCATCAGGAAGCCCACCAGCACCAGGGCCGGCACGGCCGCCTGGGAGGGGATGATCGCGACGATCGGCGCGAGGAAGATCGTCAGCAGGAACAGGACGCCGGTCACCACCGAGGCCAGGCCGGTGCGCGCGCCCTCGCCCACGCCCGACGCCGACTCGATGTAGGAGGTGTTGGAGGAGACGCCGGCCGCGCCGCCGGCGATCGCGGCGAGCGAGTCGACGACGAGGATGCGCTCGGTGTGCGGCGGCAGGCCGTCCTCGTCGAGCAGGCCGGCCTCGGCGCCGATGGCGGTCATCGTGCCCATGGTGTCGAAGAAGTCGGCGAGTAGCAGCGTGAAGACGAACAGCAGCGTCGAGACGGTGCCGACGGACTGGAAGGAGCCGAGCAGCGAGAACTCCCCGAGGGTGCCGAAGTCGGGGGTGGAGATCCAGTCGGAGGGGAACTCCGGTGCGGTCAGGCCCCACGCGACCGGGTCGATGGTGACGATCTTGTCGATGACGATCGCGACGACGGTGGTGGCGACGATGGCCAGCAGGATCGCGCCGCGCACCTGCCGCACCCACAGTGCGACGACGAGCACGAGCCCGATCGCGAAGACCAGCACCGGCCAGCCGGCGAGCTGGCCCGAGCCGCCGAGCTGCACGGGGACGGTGGTGTTGGCGGCGTCCGGGATGCGGGTGACGAAGCCGGCGTCGACGAAGCCGATGAAGGCGATGAACAGGCCGATGCCGACCGAGATCGCGACCTTCAGCTGCGCGGGGACGGCGTGGAAGACGGCGGTGCGGAAGCCGGTCAGCACGAGCACGAGGATGACCGCACCTTCGATGACGACCAGGCCCATCGCGTCGGCCCAGGTCATCTGGGATGCGATCGCGAAGGCGACGAAGGCGTTGAGGCCCAGGCCGGTGGCCAGCGCGAGCGGGTAGTTGGCCACGACGCCCATGAGGATCGTGATGACGCCGGCGACGAGCGCGGTGCCCGCGGCGATCATCGCCAGGTTCGGCTCGGTGCCGCCGCCGAGGAGGTTGCCGTCGATGTCGGTGGCGAACCCGAGGATGAGCGGGTTGAGCACCACGATGTAGGCCATCGTGAAGAAGGTGACGAGGCCGCCGCGCACCTCCCGCCCGACGGTCGAGCCGCGCTGGCTGATCTGGAAGTAACGGTCGAGAACGCTGGTCACGGGGCCGAACTATGGCACTGCCGGCTGTTCGTGGGAAGCGCCCGAGCAGGGCGCCCCACTCTCAGGCAGGGGCGGGCTCGGCGATCGGTGCGGGGGCTCGCCGCCGGAACCAGTGACCGGGCAGCAGCCAGATGGTCGGCAGGAACAGCAGCTGCATGACCAGGCACACCCGCCACCAGCTCTCCCACTGGTCGCTGGTGTCGGCGGCGGCCTGCGCCACATCGGCGCCGTGCGCGGTCAGGTAGGCCAGGTCGTCGGTGGGGATCTGCTGCGCCGCGTAGCCCTGGGCCCGCTGCGCGGCCTCGAGGTCGCGCTGGGCCTGGGCGCGCTCGCTGCCCCTGAGCCGGTCGGCGCCGGTGGCGGCGAGGGCCGCGGTCAGCTTCTCCACGGTGCCGCCGGCGCGCTGCAGTTGGGCGAGCGGCGTGGCGTACTGCTGGCTGACGCCGGCGACGCGGGCACCGTGGTCGGCCAGGATGCTCGCGGCGGGCACGGCCAGCAGGACGGCGAGGAACGTGCCGGCGGCGACGAGCCGCACGATCCAGCCGTAGAGCGCCATGCCGGTGGCGACCAGTTGCGGGGCGATCTCCTCGACCGCCTCGCTGAACGCGGTGATCCACATGCCGCTCGTCGTGACGCCGAAGAACGCCGCCGGGATGATCGCCAGCACGAAGGTGCGGTAGGAGGTGTCGGACGCCGCCGCCAGGTTGCCGAAGACGCTCAGGGCGATGATCGAGCCGATCGCCCCGACCAGCATCAGCGGCTTGCGGATGCCCAGGCCGTCGGCGAGCGCACCCATCGCGACGAGGGTGACCGCGGAGGTGGCCCACCACCAGTTGCTCAGCCCGTTGGCCTGGGCCCCGGTGAACCCGTGGGTGGTGACGAAGAAGATCACCCAGAAGCCGAGCCGGGTGAAGTAGAAGACCAGGAACAGGCCGATGCCGATGGTCGGCAGGATGATCCGCGGCGTCATCAGCACCCGCCACGCTCCCCGCTCGGGGAGCCCCGTCGTCCCGGCGGCGCGCGCTTCGGCGGCGGCGGCGTCGTCCGCGCTGTGGAGCACCTGGGCGCGCAGGCCCGGGCTCAGTTCGCGCAGCGCGAGGAGCCCCAGCAGCGCGGTGGAGAGTCCGACGATCCCGCACACCGTGTACTGGAAACGCCAGTCGGGGTGGGCGTCGAGGGTGCGGCTGGCGACGCTGCTGACCAGGAGGCTGCCCAGGATCGGCCCGAGGTTCCACGTCGTCATCGCGACGGCTCGGGTCAGCTGGGGGGCGAAGTCGCGGATGAGGGCGGTGGAGGCCACCAGGACGACGCCCGTGGTCGCCGACACCGTCACGTCGGCGGCCAGGAACAGCTGCTTGGTCGGCATGTTCGGCGTCACCAGGAGCGTCATGAGCGCCACGAACAGGGAGCCGTAGATCATCAGCCCGGTGCGGCCGATCCGGTCGGCGAGCGCGGCCGCGAGCGCCGCCCCGGAGCCCAGGAGGCTGCCCAGGATGGAGATCGAGACGTAGAAGCCGAGCGACATGTCGTACTCGTCGATGATCTGCGGCGCCACCGACCCCTTGAGGTAGAGGGCGTAGTAGACCGAGATCGTGACCACGACGACGACCCCGAGGTGGCGCGCACGGGCGGTGGGGGTCGGGTAATGCTCGAGTTGGCGGGACCTCACGATCCGTGAGCGTGCCACGGAACCGGGTTCCGCGCCGGGGAAACGACGAGGGCCGGGACCCTGGCGGGTCCCGGCCCTCGCCCCCTCCGCGGGGTGCGGGAAACGGAGGAGGTCAGTGCGCGACGACGATCGGGGCGTCGGGGTCGCGCGTGATGGCGCCGTGGCGGAGCACGATGAGCGCCCAGATGCCGCCGAGCGCCAGGAGCCCTGCCGACCACCAGAACGCGGCCTCGTAGCTCTCCAGCGCGGCCCGCACCTGGGTGAGCGGGTTGCTCGGGTCGTGCGAGGCCAGGTAGTCGTCGCCCGCGCTGGCCGCCGCGGCGCTGAGGATCGCCGTGCCGATCGACCCGCCGATCTGCTGGAAGGTGTTGACGGCAGCCGAGGCCACGCCCGCGTGGTGGGCGTCGACGCCGTCCGTGGCGGCGCTGATGGACGGCGGCAGGACGAACCCGAGGCCGAGGCCGAGCACGGCGATCGAGGGCACGACGTGGGTGGCGTAGGAGCTGTCGAGGTCGAGCAGGGTGAGCGACCACATGCCGGCCGCGGCCACGAGGAAGCCGATGCCGATGGGCAGCTTCGCGCCGATGCTCTCCACGAAGCGCGGCGCGATCTGCGAGCTGACCGCGATGCCGGCGATCATCGGCAGGAACGCCAGGCCGGTGGGCAGCGGGTCGAAGCCCTGGACCACGGACAGGTAGTAGGTGAGGAAGAGGAACACACCGAACATGCCGCCGCCGACGAGCAGGAGGCTCACGAAGGCGCCGCCGCGGTTGCGATCGGTCAGCACGCTCAGCGGCAGCAGCGGGTCGGAGACCCGCGTCTCGACGAAGGTGAAGATCGCGACGAGCAGCAGGCCGGCGCCGATGAAGCCGAGGGTGATGCCGGCGGTCCAGCCGTCCGTCTCGGCCTTGGAGAGGCCGTAGACCAGGCAGACCAGGCCGCTCACGCTGAGCAGCGCGCCCGGGATGTCGATGGTGACCTCGCGGTCGGGCCGGTTGCGGCCGAGCAGCCACAGACCCATCGCGACGGCGACCACCGCGATCGGCACGTTGATGAACAGGCACCAGCGCCACGAGGTGTACTCGGTGAGCGCACCGCCGAGGATGAGGCCGATGGCGCCGCCGGCGCCGGAGAGGGCGCCGTAGACGGCGAAGGCGCGGCCGCGCTCGTGCGGGTCGGTGAAGGTGGTGGTCAGCAGCGAGAGGGCGGCGGGCGCCAGCAGGGCGGCGAAGACGCCCTGGCCGACGCGGGCCGCGACGAGCATCTCCAGGCTGGTGGCGGCGCCGCCGATGGCCGAGGCGCCGGCGAATCCGACCAGGCCGATGAGGAAGGCGACCTTGCGTCCGATCAGGTCGCCGAGGCGGCCGCCGACCAGCAGCAGGGAGCCGAAGGCCAGCGCGTACCCGGTGACGATCCACTGGCGGCTGTCGTCGGAGAAGCCGAGGTCGGCCTGCGCGGTCGGCAGCGCGATGTTCACGACGGTGGCGTCGAGCACGACCATCAGCTGGGCCAGGCAGGCCGTCACGAGGATCCACCAGCGGTGGTTCGACGGGGTGCCCTCGTGGGCTCCGGGGGCCGGCCGGACGTGGGCGGGCGTGGCGTGGGCGGGTGCGTCGTCGGCGTGCGTGCTCCGGTCGGCGGTGGCGATGCGCCCTGCGTCCGGATCGTCGGGTGTGGCGGGAGTCGTCATGAGTGCGTCCTCGGTCGGGATCAGAAACGGAAAAGATCTTCCGTTTAGTACGGTAACCGAAACGGAGAGACATTTCCACTTGCTACCCTGTGACGCATGCCTCCCGCCGATCCCGCACCCGCGCGCCCGCTGCGCAAGGACGCGCAGCGCAGCCGCCAGCTCGTGCTCGACGCGGCCCGCGCCCTCTTCGCCGAACGCGGACTCGACGTCGGCTTCGACGAGATCGCCCGCGCGGCCGGCGTCGGCGTGGGCACGGTCTATCGCCGCTTCCCCGATCGGGCGGCGTTGGCCGCCGCGCTGTTCGAGGAGAAGATCGAGGACCTCATCGCGGCGGCGCAGAGCGCGCAGGCCGTCGAGGACCCGTGGGAGTCGTTCCTCCAGCTGGCCCTGGTCAGCATCCGGCTCCAGCAGCGCGACCGCGGCCTGCTGGAGGTGCTCGCCTCGGAGGCGTTCGGCGATCCGCGTCTGCTCGAGCTGCGCGACCGGGCGGCCGCCGAGGTGCAGACCGTCGTCACCCGGGTGCAGGACGCCGGCCTGCTGCGCGAGGACCTCACGGCGATGGACGTCGTGTTGATGCTGCACCTGTTCAGCCGGATGTCGTTGGCCGACGGCACCGAGCTGTGGCAGCGCTCGTTGGTGCTCTTCCTCGATGCCGTGCGGCGGCGTGAGGGGCAACAGCCGCTGCCCACCCCGCCGCTGACCTTCGAGGACTTCGAGGCGATCGCGCATCGCCTCTGACGCGACCGATCCGGGACGCCGTCACACGGCGTCCCGGATCGATCGGTGGCCAGGGTCAGGCCAGGGTCAGGCCAGGGTCAGGCCAGGGTCAGGCCAGGGTCAGGCCAGGGCCTCCAGGGCGGCCAGTTCGTCGGCGGTCAGCTCGATGGCGGCCGCGGCCACGTTGTCCTCCAGGTGCGCGACGCTCGAGGTGCCCGGGATCGGCAGCATCACCGGCGAGCGGTGCAGCAGCCACGCGAGCGCGAGCTGGGACGGCGAGGCGCCGTGGTCGCGCGCGGCCTGGGCCAGCACGCCGTCCGGCTTCGACAGCTCGCCCGTGGCGAGCGGGAACCACGGGATGAAGCCGATGTCCTCGGCCGTGCAGTAGTCGAGCAGCGGCTCGGCGTCGCGCTTGGCGAGGTTGAAGAGGTTCTGCACCGTGGCGATCGGCGCGATCTCGCGGGCCGCCTTCGTCTGCTCCACGCTCACCTCGGAGAGGCCGATGTGGCGGATCTTGCCCTCCTGCTGGAGCTTCGCCAGCTCGCCGACCTGGTCCTCGAGTGGCACCTTCGGGTCGATGCGGTGCAGCTGGAAGAGGTCGATGGCCTCCAGCTTCAGGCGCCGCAGGGAGAGCTCGGCCTGCTGGCGCAGGTACTCGGGCCGGCCCACGGGGATCCACACGCCCGGTCCGGTGCGGGTGAGTCCGGCCTTGGTGGCGATGACGACGTCGTCGGCGTAGGGGTGCAGGGCCTCGGCGAGGAGCTCCTCGGCGATCGTGGGGCCGTAGGAGTCGGCGGTGTCGAAGAACGTGACGCCGAGCTCGACGCTGCGCCGCAGCACGCGGATCGCCTCGTCGTGGTCCTTCGGCGGGCCCCACACGCCCTCGCCGGTGAGCTGCATGGTGCCGTAGCCGAGGCGGACGACGGGGAGGTCGCCGCCGATGCGGTAAGTGCCGGAGGCGGATGCCTGGTTCATGCTCACTGCTCCTTCTCGGTGCGGTCGCCCGCCCAGTCGGTGTGGAAGGTGCCGGGTCGGTCGACCCGTCGGTAGGTGTGCGCCCCGAAATCGTCCCGCAGCCCCTGGATCAGGGCCGCGGGCAGCCGGTCGCGACGCAGGCCGTCGAAGAACGCCAGGCTCGAGGCGAACGCCGGAGCCGGGACGCCGGCCTGCGCGGCCGTGGCCACCACGCGCCGCCACGCGGCCTCGCCGGTGCGGACGGCGTCGGCGAAGTAGGGCGCGGTCAGCAGGCTCGTCAGTTTCGGGTCGGCGTCGTAGGCCTCCCGGATGCGGTCGAGGAACTGGGCGCGGATGATGCAGCCGCCGCGCCAGATCGTGGCGAGGGCGCCGGGGTCGACGTCCCAGTCGTGCTCCCGCGACCCGGCCTGCACCTGGTCGAAGCCCTGCGCGTAGGCCACCACCTTGGAGGCGAAGAGCGCCGCGCGGACGTCGTCCACGAAGCGGTCGCGGTCGACCTCGACCTCGCGCAGATCGGTGCCGAAGACCTCACGGGCGACCTCGCGCTGCTCGGTGTGGCCCGACAGGGCGCGGGCGAAGGTCGCCTCGGCGATGCCGGTGACGGGGACGCCGAGGTCGAGGGCGGACTGGACGGTCCAGCGCCCCGTGCCCTTCTGCTCGGCGGCGTCGAGGACGACGTCGACGAACGGCTGCCCGGTCGCCGCGTCGGTGTGGGCCAGGACGTCGGCGGTCATCTCGATGAGGAAGGACTCCAGCTCGCCCTCGTTCCAGCCGGCGAAGACCTCCGCGATCTCGGCGGGGGAGAGGCCGCCGACGCTGCGCAGCAGGTCGTAGGCCTCGGCGATGAGCTGCATGTCGGCGTACTCGATGCCGTTGTGCACCATCTTCACGAAGTGGCCGGCCGCATCGGGCCCGACGTGCATGGCGCACGGGACGCCGTCGACCTGCGCGGCGATGCTCTCCACCACCGGGCCGAGGTGGGCGTAGGCGTGCTCGGAGCCGCCGACCATGATCGAGGGGCCGTGCAGCGCGCCCTCCTCGCCGCCGGAGACGCCCATGCCGACGAAGTGCAGGTCGTGCGCGGCGAGCGCCTCCTGGCGGCGGCGGGTGTCGTCCGGATGCGCGTTGCCGGCGTCGACCACGATGTCGTCGGGGTCGAGGAGCGGCACGAGGGCGTCGATGACTGCGTCGGTGCCCTCGCCGGCCTTGACCATCACGATGATCGTGCGGGGGCGTTCGATGCTCGCCACGAAGTCCTCCAACGACTCCGACGGCACGAAACGCCCACCCTGGGCGGCGACGTCGTCCCCGAAGCCCTCGACGAGGGCGCGGGTGCGCTCGGGGCTGCGGTTGTGCACCGCGAGGGCGTGGCCGTGGCCGGCGATGTTGCGGGCCAGGTTGCGGCCCATGACGGCGAGTCCGGTGAGTCCGATGCTGGGGGTGTTGCTCTGCTCGGTCATGTCCGGCGCCAACGCCGGGCCGGGAGAGACGATTCCGGTGGGTGGCCACCGAGGGGGTGGGCCTGGTGGCTCAGCCGCAGGGCACGTTGCCGAGTCGGGCCAGGCCTTCGAGATCGCCGGGTCCGTAGCTCGTCGTCGCGACCTCGGGGTTCATCAGCTCGCCCGGGTCCTGCACGTGGTCGAGCCCGACGAGGTGGCCGAACTCGTGGTCGATGATCGCCTGCCGCACCGCGTCGCGGGCGGGATCGCCGGTTCCGGCCGCGAACGCATCGCGATCGAGCAGGACGCTGCCGGTGACGAAGTGCGTGCGGCCCAGCCCGGACGGCGTCCCGGTGGTGCTGCCGCCGAGGCCGGCGACATCGCCCGACAGCTCGCTCTCCTCGACGGCGTCGGCCCAGCCGATCAGCACCGGCTTCGCGCGGTCGAGCAGCGCCGTGCGCCGATCGAAGAAGTCGCGGTCGTCGGTGGTGCCGGCGTCCTCGAAGACCAGTCCCGTGGCCTGCTCGGTATGCGCGATGGCCGTGTCGACGAGCTCGCGCCAATCGGACGGGGCGCCCTCGGTGTTCACCTGGTAGCGGATCGGCTTGCACGGGTCGTAGCCGACCGGTCGGCCGCCGACCTCACGGAGGAACGCGTACGCGCCGTCGCCGTCGGGCACCGTCGGTGCCGCCGCCAGGCGGTCGTCGCCGAGACCCACGAGACGACGCAGGCCGTCGAACTGCCCGCCTGGCGTGAACACCAGCAGGGCACCCGCGAGCACCGTGGTCGCCAGGATCGCGGCGACGGTGCGTGCGCGGTGGCCGGTGCGAGCGCCGCGGGCCGGACGCCGTGCCGCCGGTGGTCGTGCGGCCGGTCGTGCTGCCGGAGGCATCGCCCCCAGGCCGTGACGTCGATCGAGCTCGTCGAGCTCGCGCATGCGGCGTTCGAGCTCCCGTGCACGCCGTGCACGCTCCCGCTTCGATGGCCCCGAGACCATGGCACCCCCCTGTGTGTCGGGACCAGTGTCACCGATGGGGTCGAACGACCGCTCGTTCCGCACGCCATCACGGTGGATCACCCGGCGGGCCAGTCCTCGTGCACGTGCTCGTGCCGGACCCGGAGAGCGTCGGCCTGCATCCCTGCACCATTGTTGCAAGTCTTTCGCAATAGCGTCATGGTTGCGTTATGACGATCTACTCCCTGCCGGATCTGCCCTACGACTACTCCGCTCTCGAGCCCTACATCGCCGGGGAGATCATGGAGTTGCACCACGGGAAGCACCACCACACCTACGTCAACGGCATCAACACGACCGTCGAGCAGTTGGCCGAGGCGCGCGAGGCCGGCACCTTCGGCTCGCTCTCCACGCTGGAGAAGAACCTGGCCTTCCACCTGGGTGGTCACGTCAATCACTCGGTGTTCTGGCCGAACATGTCGCCCGACGGCGGGGACAAGCCGACCGGCGAACTCGCCCAGGTGATCGAGGAGTACTTCGGCGGCTTCGACGCCTTCCGAGCGCATTTCGAGGCCAACGCCCTCGGCGTCCAGGGCTCGGGGTGGTCGGTGCTGACCTGGGACGTCGTCGCCCAGCGGCCCTTCATCATCCAGCACTTCGACCACCAGGGGAACGTGCCGATCTGCATGGTGCCGCTGCTGATGCTCGACATGTGGGAGCACGCCTACTACCTGCAGTACCGCAACGACAAGGCGACCTTCGTCAAGCAATGGTGGAACATCGTCAACTGGGCTGACGTCGAGTCGCGCTTCGAGCGAGCCCGCACGCAGACGGCCGGGTTGGTGCTGTGAGTGCCCCGGACGGTCTGGCGCCCGTCGTCGATGCTGCGCAGCGGGTCGCCGGCATCGTGGCCGCCCGTGGCCGCGGCGACGCCGAGGGCGCACGTGCTCTGATGGGGTCCTTCGACGATATGCAGGAGTTGGCCGGCGGCGCGTTGCTGGTCGCCGAGCTCAGTCTGGGGCTGCTGCGTCAGCAGACCGGAGAGAGCCTCGATGAGTGCGTCCACGACCTGTGCGTCCAGTTGGAGCAGGTTCTCGGATCATCGAGGTGACCAACCCCCGGAAGGCCGAAGGCCCGCGTCGATGACGCGGGGCCCTCGGGTGATGCTGGAGTTCAGGCGGTGACCGGGAGCTTCGCGCCGTCGGCGTGGGCTGGTCAGGTGGGGTCGGTCCAGGGGTTGTGGGTGGCGATGTGGTCGGTGGTGAGGATCATGTCGCCGAAGTCGGCGCGGGCTTTGGCCAGGACGTCCGGGTGGGGTTCGGGTTGGGCGTACCAGGCGGCGAGGTCGGGGTGTTCGACGAGGTAGCGGCCACCTGCGAGGGGGGTGGTGAGCCAGCCGGTGAGGTCGTGGGCGCGGGCGAGATGGGCGTCGGTGAGGATCTGGATGCCGTAGGCATCGGGCGTGAAGGAGCTCAGGAGGGGGCGGTTGTAGCGCAGCTCGGACTCTCGGATGTAGGGCCAGCGCGTGACCTGTCGTTCGGGGGACCAGAAGCTGGGCCAGACAGCGGCGGCGATGAACGCCACGTCGGTGTTGGGGGGACTCCAGAGCAGGGTCTGGCGGATGAGGTCGAGTTTCGCGCGCCAGTCCAGCCGGTCGTCGTGGGTATAGAAGGTGACCTTTCCATGGGGGGATAGGTGGGCAGACCGCTCAGCGATGGGGTCGGTGGTGCGGGCTAGGAGTTGGACCCTGCTGTACCGGTGGATGGACTCCGCGATTGCGGATGCGTAGTCGAGGTCCTCGACTTCGATCCACCAGTCCATGTCGTAGCGGTTGACGTACTGGCGGCAGCCGCGTTGATAGGCCCACGTGATAGCTCGGTCGGCGATGAAGCGGGTGAGGGTCGCATCGACGAGCCACAGCGGTCCGCGCTTGCCTCGGGGGATGAGGCGCAGATCGCCAGTGGTGTAAGCAACGTGCGCGGCTGGAGTCGCTGCGTTGTGCAGCCGAGTAGGTAGCGCCCGGGGCTCGCGTCGCGGTGGTGCGGTGACCCGCCCCTGCACGTAAGGGAACGCGCGGGCGAAGACCTCGAACCATTCGAGGAGGGCGTCCATCGTGTGCACCGGCGTGAGGATGCCGCTCCAGCCCTGCGGGGTCAGCAGCCACTGGTTCGCGCACACCCCGACCACGTTCTGGTCCACCGTGTGCGAGGTCTCCTCCGCGATCTGCGTGATGCGGTCCCGAGACGGCGGGTGGTCGCCGAAGTCGGCGTCGATGAGGAACTCCAGATGACCGGTCTGGGGGTTCCAGCCCTTGCGGACCAACCCGATGTCGACCTCGATCATGCGCTGGCTCCCTCCCCGAGAAGCGCCGGCCGGCGAGCGGCCGCACGAGGTGCACCCTACTGCCGGCCGGTGCCCGTGCCGGGTGCGGAAGCACGACGCCCGGCCGCTCTCGGGAGGGCGGCCGGGCGTCGGGTCGGGCAGGTGTCGAGGCTCAGGTGAGGGTCGGGAACTTCACGCCGGTGTTGGCGTGGCAGCGGTAGCCGTGCGGCACCTTGTGGAGGTACTGCTGCCAGAACCGCGGCATGCACGTAATCGCGGCTGCGTCGGCGCCGCCGTCCGGTCAGGTGGGGCCGGTCAGGTGTGGTCGGTCCAGGGGTTGTGGGTGGTGATGTGGTCAGTGGTGAGGATCATGTCGCCGAAGTCGGCGCGGGCCTTCGCCAGGACGTCGGGGTGGGGTTCGGGTTGGGCGTACCAGGCGGCGAGGTCGGGGTGTTCGACGAGGTAGCGGCCGCCGGGGAGTGGGGTGGTGAGCCATCCGGTGAGGTCGTGGGCGCGGGCGAGGTGGGCGTCGGTGAGGATCTGGATGCCGTAGGCGTCGGGGGTGAATGAGGCCAGCAGGGGGCTGTTGTAGCGCAGGTCGGGTTCGCTGATGTGGGGCCAGGGCGTGACCTGGCGCTCGGGCCGCCAGAACCCGGGCCGGTTGGTCATGGCGATGAAGGCCAGGTCGGTGTTCGGGGGGCTCCAGAGCAGGGTGGGGCGGACGAGGTCGAGGGTCTCGCGCCAGTCGAGTCGGTCGTCGCGGGCGTGGAAGGTCGCCTGACCGTGGGATCCGAGGAATGCGGAGCGTTCGGAGAGCGGGTCGCTGGTGCGGGTCAGCAGTCGGACGCGGTACCGCTCGCGGGCCTGTGCGATCGCGGGGGCGTAGTCCACGCCGAGGACCTCGGTCCACCAGTCCACGGTTAGACGGTTGAGGTACTGGCGGCAGCCGCGTTGGTAGGCCCAGGTCACTGCCCGGTCGGCGATGAAGCGGGTCAGGGTCGCATCGACCAGCCACAGTGGCCCGCGGTCGCCTTCGGGCACGGCGCGCAGGTCGCTGGTGGTGTAGGCGACGTGTGCTGCGGGGGTCGCTGCTCTGCGTAGCCGGGTCGGGAGGTCGCGGGGCTCTCGTGAGGAGGGTGCGATGACCCGCCCCTGCACGTGAGGGAAGGCGCGGGCGAAGACCTCGAACCACTCGAGGATGGCGTCCATCGTGGGCACCGGTTTGAGGACGCCGCTCCAGCCCTGCGGGGTCAGCAGCCACTGGTTCGCGCACACCCCGACGACGTTCTGGCCCACCGTGTGCGAGGTCTCGTCGGCGATCTGGGTGATGACATCTCGGGACGGCGGGTGGTCGCCGAAGTCGGCGTCGATGAAGAACTCCAGATGACCGGTCTGGGGATTCCACTTCTTGCGGATCAACCCGATATCGACCTCGATCACGCGCTGGCTCCCTCCCCGAGAACTGCCGTCCGGCGGGCGACCGAACCGTTGCACCCTACTGCCGGCGGGTGCGCCTGAAGGGTGCTGACGGACGACACCCGACCGCCCTCTGAAGGGCGGCCGGGCGTCGGATCGAGCGGGTGAGGCTCAGGTGAGCGTCGGGAACTTCACGTCGGTGTTGGCGTGGCAGCGGTAGCCGTGCGGCACTTTGTGCAGATATTGCTGCCAGGACCGTGGTGTGCAGGTAGTGGCGGCGCTTGCCGCGGTTGTCTGCGTGCAATTGAGCTCGCCGGCCGTGAAGCCGAGGTCGGGCACGGTCCTCGGTTGGGTTCGCGGGAGTAAGTGCCGAGAGGTCGTGCCTCCCTGGCCGGGGCCCCGCCGACCGCTGGTGGCGCGGTTTCCGATCCGCGCTTCAGCGTCACGATGGGTGTTGGGACGAGTGCTGCGAGCTAGGGCAGGACGAGGCGGGAAGCGACCAGGCGCCGAGGTGGTCGGCTGCGTCGGCGACGGCGTTGGTCACTACGAGGCGGGCGCCGAGCCAGCCGGTGGCGACGACGCTCGTGATGACGGCCGCAGTGGCCCGTTCAATCGCCCCGGGCGTCGTGAAGCCCCACATGACCCCGGTCGATTCAGGAAAGCGCTCCACCGTCTGGATCGATGTCGTCGCTGTTCGGCCCGCAGGTCTGCCGTGCTGAGCCGGGCACGCATGTGGCGGCGTCACCCGCTGAGGGATGGGTGACGCCGCCGGGGTTCATTCGAGCCGATGGGGCGCCGTCAGCGCCCATGCTCTCCGCACGAAATCGCGTCCGCCGTTCGTGAGTCGACCACACACCGAGCGTGCTCGAGTGCGCTCTTCCGTGCTGTGGGGTCCGTCCATGTGCGCGAGGCACAAATCCGCACGCACGCCTAGGCCGGCAGGCCAAGCGATCGGCCCGGAAACGAATGACGATGGAGTGGCAAACTTCACGTGGACGAGAGCTAGGTAATCAGCATGCGTGAGTACGACTACATCGTTGTGGGAAGCGGCTCGGCGGGTGCGGTGCTCGCCGGTCGGTTGAGTGAGAACCCCGGCACGTCGGTGCTCGTCCTCGAGGCGGGAGGGCGGAGTCGACCCAACCTGAACGTGCAGATCCCGGCGGCGTTCGCCAAGCAGTTCCACGGCCCGACCGACTGGGACTATCTCTCCGAGCCGGAGCCCCACCTTAATGGCCGCCGGATCTACCAGCCCCGCGGCAAGATGCTCGGCGGCAGCAGTGGCATGAACGCGATGATCTACATCCGTGGCAACCGCGCCGACTACGACGGATGGGCGAAGGCCGGCGCCGACGGGTGGTCCTACGACGAGGTGCTGCCCCTGTTCCGTCGCATGGAGACCAACAGCCGCGGCGCCGACGAGTTCCACGGTGCCTCCGGACCGCAGTACATCGAGGACGCCCCCGATCCGCGTGGGCTCTCCCTCAACCTGGTCGAGGCGATCGCCGAGGCCGGCATCGGCCACACCGACGACTTCAACGGTGCCCAGCAGGAGGGCGCCTCGATGTATCAGCGGTTCACCCGTCGCGGCCAGCGCTGGACGACGTACGACGGCTACCTCGC
Source organism: Nocardioides fonticola (assembly GCF_039536805.1). Lineage (NCBI taxonomy): Bacteria > Bacillati > Actinomycetota > Actinomycetes > Propionibacteriales > Nocardioidaceae > Nocardioides > Nocardioides fonticola. The sequence continues at coordinate 17,242 of NZ_BAAAZH010000012.1, forward strand.
CCCCCGACGCAAGCAGCCCAACCTCACGATCACGTCCAAGGCCCTGGTCCACCGGGTCGTCATCGAGGGCGGGCGAGCCACGGGCGTGGTCGCCCGGGTCGGCAACCAGGTGCAGACCATCCGCGCTCGCCGCGAGGTGATCCTCAGCGCAGGCGCCTACAACACGCCGCACCTGTTGATGCTCTCCGGTATCGGACCGGCCGCCCATCTGGCCGAGCACGGCATCACGACGATCGTCGACAACCCCCACGTCGGTGCGCACCTCATGGACCACCCGATGTACATGGTCAACTCGGCCACGAGCGACCGCGACAACCTCGCGTTCGCGGAGAAGCCCGCCGAACTCGTGAAGTACCTCATCGGCCGCAAGGGCATGCTCACCTCCAACGTCGGCGAGGCCGGGGCGTTCTTCCACACCAGCGTGGAGGACGACGCGCCGGCGATGCAGATCATCGGCGCCCCCGTCTACTTCTGGGAGCACGGCGCGGGCACCTACGACGGCCAGGCGTTCGCCATCGGCCTGTCGCTGGTCGGTGCGCGGTCCGAGGGGTGGGTCAAGCTCGCCTCCGCCGACCCCGAGCGCAAGCCCTTGGTCCGTAACAACTACTTCGAGCACCCCGACGACATGACTTCGATGCTCGAGGGCATCGAGCGAGCCCGTGAGGTCGCGGCGTCGCCGTCGCTCGGCAAGATCTACGAGATCAACCCGGGCGACGGCGTCCACAGCCGCAGGGAGCTCGAGGAGAAGGTGCGAGCGCAGGTCGAGCACACCTATCACCCGAGCTGCACCGCGCGTATCGGTGTGGAGGGCGAGGGCGTCCTCGACGCCAGCCTCCGCGTGCGCGGTGTCGAGGGCCTGCGTGTCGTCGACGCCTCCGCGATGCCCCGGGTCACCCACGGCAACACCCACGCGCCGACGATGCTCATCGGCGAGAAGGCCGCAGATCTCCTCGAGAGCGGGGCCTGAGGTGAGTGTCGAGACCGTTCCCCAGCGTGCTGACGCGATCGCGGCGGCGGCCTTGGACGGCGCGAAGGCGTGGTCGCTCGTCAGTCTGAGCGAGCGCCGTGAGCTGCTGGAGGAGTTCGCCGAGCTCGTCGCGCAGCAGGCCTCGGAGTGGGTGCGCATCGCCACTCAGATCAAGGGTCTGACACCGAACACGCCGCCCGTCGGCGAGGAGTGGGTGTCCGGGCCCTGGGCCACGCTCAACTACGCCCGCCACCTGGTGGAGAGCATCGCGAAGCTCGAGCAGGGAACGTCGCCGACCGAGGGCTTCGACGTGCGCCCCGTTCCGGGTGGCCGGATGGCAATCAAGGTGCTGCCCCACACCGTCTGGGATCACCTGCTGCTGTCCGGGTTCTCCGCCGAAGTGTGGTGCCAGCCAGGTGCCAGCGCTCAGGAGATCCGGTCGACCGCCGGTCTCGGTCTGCGGGAGCCCGGGGCAGTCCGTGGCACCTGCGTCGTGCTCGGCGCCGGCAACATCACCTCGATCGCTCCGCTGGACGCTCTGTACGTGCTCTATGCCGACAACAGGTCGGTCGCCCTGAAGCTGAACCCGGTGACGGACTCCCTCCTGCCGGTCTACGAGGCGATCTTCAAGCCGTTCATCGACCTCGGCGTCGTCCAGGTATTCACCAGCGACCTCGAGCTGGGCGCCGCTGTCATCGCGCACCCGGACATCGATGCCGTGCACATGACCGGCTCCGAGGCCACGCACGACGCGATCGTGTGGGGCCCCGGCGCCGAGGGTGCGGCCAATAAAGCAGCGGGGACACCGCAACTGCGCAAGCCGATCACCAGTGAACTCGGCGGCGTCGCCCCCATCATCGTCGTGCCCGGCCGATGGTCGAAGCGTGACCTGGAGTTCCAGGCCCGCCACGTGGCGACGATGAAGCTGCACAACGCAGGAGCCAACTGCGTCGCCGGTCAGGTGCTTGTCGTCAGTTCGAGCTGGGACCAGAAGGAGGAGTTCCTGGCCGCAGTGCGCCGGGCACTCAGCACCGCGCCCTCGCGGCCCTCGTGGTACCCGGGCACGGCTGGCCGCATCAAGGCGGCGCGCGTCGATGCCCCATCCGCGGAGGTTGTCGGCGGAACCGCAGAGCGCACGCTCCTGCCCGCCCTCGACCCCACGGCGGACGAGCCCGCCTACTCGACGGAGTACTTCGGTCCGGTCCTGGGTGTCACCGAGCTGCCCGGTACCGGTTCGAACTTCCTCTATCGGGCGGTGGACTTCTCCAACGACCGGCTGCACGGCACGCTCGGGGCGAACATCCTGGTCCACCCGCGCGAGCTGAGGTCGATGGGAGCGGACGCTTTCGATCGCATCCTCGAGGGGCTCCGGTACGGCACGATCGCCGTCAACGCCTGGACCGGTGTCGGTTATCTCTCGCCGCTGGCGAGCTGGGGAGCCTTCCCGGGGCACACTCCCGACGACATCCAGTCCGGCATCGGAGTCGTCCACAACGGTCTGCTCCTTGCGCGTGCCGAGCGCACCGTCATCCGTGGACCGTTCCGGCCGTTCCCGCGTTCGTGGGCCACCGGCGACGCCTCGCTGACGCCCGTACCCCCGTGGTTCGTGCACAACCGCACTGCAGCGACGACCGGCGCCCGCCTGGTGAGCTTCTCGGCCGCGCCAGGGTGGAGCAAGCTGCCCCGGGTGTTCGCATCGGCTCTCCGCGGCTGACCAGTACCCCCTCGAGGCCA